>CALBPW010000186.1 GCA_937899145.1 uncultured Bacteroidota bacterium | reverse complement strand
CTCTCCTTTTGTCTGAAAAAATTTTTTAACCAACCACCGCTCCGTGGTTATTTTTCTCCTAAAAAGTTGCATTTACTAATTGAACTCACAACAATAAGGATTATAGTCATTAATCCAACTTCAGCACCGCCAAGAACGCCTTCTGCGGCACCTCAACGGTTCCAATCTGGCGCATACGCTTCTTGCCTTCCTTCTGTTTCTCAAGCAGTTTGCGCTTTCGCGACACGTCGCCACCGTAGCATTTGGCGGTAACATCTTTACGGACAGCTTTAACCGTCTCGCGAGCGATGATTTTTGCTCCGATTGCTGCCTGAATTGCCACATCAAACTGCTGGCGCGGAATCAGTTCCTTCAACTTCTCGCACATTTTGCGGCCAAGGTCGTAGGCGTGATCGGCGTGAATGAGCGACGACAGTGCGTCAACACCCTCGCCGTTGAGCAGAATATCGAGTTTAACAAGATTGGCGCGGCCTAATCCGTTAGGGTGATAATCGAATGAAGCGTAACCTTTCGAAATACTTTTCAGCTTATCATAAAAATCGAAAACGATTTCCGACAATGGCATATCAAACGTTACCTCAACGCGGTTTCCGGTTACGTAAGTCTGATTTTTCAGCACGCCGCGTTTATCAATACAAAGTTTCATAATGCTGCCGATGTAATCAACATTCGAAATTATCTGCGCGTTGATATACGGCTCTTCAATGTAGTCGATAGTGTTGACAGGCGGCAAACCCGACGGATTATGAACTTCGATTTTTTCGCCTTTTTTGGTGTAGCAAAGGAATGGCACGTTTGGCACGGTGGTGATGACGTCCATGTTAAACTCACGGTCGAGGCGCTCTTGTATGATTTCCATGTGGAGCAGGCCAAGGAAACCGCAGCGGAAGCCGAAGCCCAACGCCGCCGACGATTCGGGCTGAAACGTGAGCGACGCGTCGTTCAGTTGCAGTTTCTCGAGCGATGCGCGAAGGTCCTCATACTCGTCGGCCACCACAGGATAAACGCCTGCAAAAACCATCGGCTTCACATCTTCAAAGCCTTCGATTGCCTTGTCGCAAGGGCGATTGACGTGTGTGATGGTGTCGCCAACCTTCACCTCGCGCGATGTTTTGATGCCCGAGATGATGTAGCCCACGTCGCCCGTTTTCAGCGCCTTGCGCGGCTCGCGGTCGAGTCTGAGAACGCCCACCTCGTCGGCGTTGTACTGTTTGCCCGTGTTCACAAACTTCACAAAATCGCCCGTCGCAATCTCGCCGTTCACAATCTTGAAGTAGGCGATGATGCCTCGGAACGAGTTGAAGACCGAGTCGAAAATCAAGGCCTGAAGCGGTGCTTGCGGATCGCCTTTTGGCGGCGGAATCACTTGCACAATGCGTTCCAAAATTTTATCGACACCCGCACCTGTCTTGCCGCTGGCCGCAAGAATATCGTCGCGGTCGCAGCCGATAAGGTCGACAATCTGGTCTTTAACCTCGTCGGGCATTGCGTTTGGCAAGTCGATTTTATTGATGACGGGGATTATCTCAAGATTATGCTCGATGGCAAGATACAGATTTGAAATTGTTTGAGCCTGAATGCCTTGCGTGGCATCGACAATAAGCAGCGCGCCCTCGCAAGCGGCAATGGAGCGCGACACCTCATAGGAGAAATCGACGTGTCCCGGGGTGTCAATCAGGTTCAGAACGTATTTTTTTCCTTCGTAAGTGTAGTCCATTTGGATGGCGTGGCTCTTGATGGTGATGCCGCGCTCGCGCTCAAGGTCCATATCATCGAGCACTTGATCCTGCGCCTGCCGCTCGCTGACGGTGCCGGTGAGTTGTAACAGTCGGTCGGCAAGTGTGCTTTTGCCATGGTCGATGTGCGCTATAATGCAGAAATTGCGGATGTTGTCCATTTGCTGATTTTTAGAGTGCAAAGATAATTATATTTGATGAATCGGCGAATTGGTGAATCGGTGAATCGGTTTCTTTCTCATTCCATAATGATGTTTGGACAACGGACAACCGGATAATGCAAAACCATCTCCAACCGATTATACCCTGATTAATCCGAATGGCTAATATCACATCTCTCTTTATACTTTACTCTCACAACTAACAATAATTTTTATATTTTCGTTGCCAACAACAACACTAAAATGAGATTTGCCGATATTATAGGACAAGATAACATCAAACGCCACCTGATAAGTAGCGTTAAAGAAAATCGAATAAGCCACGCACAACTGTTTTTAGGCCGCGAAGGTTACGGAACGCTGCCTTTGGCTTTAGCTTACGCACAATACATCAATTGTCAAAACCGTACCGGCGACGACTCTTGTGGCGAATGTCCAAATTGCCGAAAGATTTCAAAACTATCATTTCCCGACTTACACTTTGTTTTTCCCGTACCGCCAACTGGCAGTTCAAGCGTAAAAGCCGTAAGCGACACCTTTTTTCAAAAATGGACACAATTCGTTTTGCAAACCCCCTACGGCAACTATCAGCAATGGATTGATTTTGTAAACGAAGGCAAAAACTCACAAGGTGTTATCCGTGCCGATGAAAGTTCTGAGATTATCAAAAAATTATCGATGAAGGCATTTAATGCCGAATACAAGATTATGATAATCTGGCAAGCCGAAAAAATGAACATCGAAGCAGCAAACAGACTGCTGAAACTCATTGAAGAGCCATACGAAAAAACACTTTTCATTTTAATTGCCGAAAGTTCTGAATTTATATTACCAACCATTTTGTCGCGCACACAGTTAGTTAAAGTGTCGCGCATAGGCGATGATGAACTTGCCGCAGGTCTTCAAAATTTACTGAAACTGAATAGCGACAATGCCAAATCGCTGGCACGCATCAGCGAGGGCGACCTCAACCGCGCTATTCAGTATGGCAACTCATCAGCCGATTTGCAACAAAATTTTGAATTATTTAAGAAACTGATGCGTGTTAGTTTCTCGTTCAAGATACAAGACATGGTGCGCCTTGCCGAGGAACTTGGCGGACTTGGGCGCGAACGGCAGAAATCGTTTCTTACATACAGCGAACGCATGGTGCGCGAAAATCTGATTATGAACCGTCGCATACAATCGTTAGCACGATTTACCAACGAAGAAGCCGAATTCGCACAAAATTTCTCAGCATTTATTCACCCAAAAAACACCATGCTAATAACACAAGAACTCGACCGCGCATTCTACCACATATCACGTAACGCCAGCGGAAAAATTGTTTTTTGCGACACCATCTTCAAAATTGGTAAAGCATTGAGAATGAAAGAATAACAAAAAAAGCACAATCACTATTAAAAACACAAAATGAAAAAACAGATTTTTCTCTTCGCCGCATCTTTATTGTCGATGCAAAATATTGACGCGCAGCAAGTTCAGCAGCTTCCGCTTGACACTGCTGTTGTTTTCGGAAAATTAGAAAACGGACTTACCTATTACATTCGTCACAACGAAGAACCGCGCGAGCGTGCCTATTTCTACATTGCACAACGCGTAGGCTCAGTGCAAGAAGAGGAAGAGCAACGCGGACTTGCACATTTTCTGGAACACATGTGCTTTAACGGAACCACACACTTTCCGGGCAACTCAATCGTCAAATACTGCGAGAGCATCGGAGTTAAATTCGGCAACAACCTAAACGCCTACACCAGCACCGACGAAACCGTGTATAACATTGACGATGTGCCGGTTAACGACAACAACATCGACTCTTGTCTGCTCATCTTGCGCGACTGGTCAGACGGACTATTGCTACTGCCCGAAGAGATTGACAAGGAACGCGGTGTAATACACGAGGAGTGGCGTATGCGCACCAGCGCACAAATGCGCATTTTGAATCGAAATTTGGAAACCCTCTACCCAAACTCACGCTACGGCAAACGCATGCCAATTGGACTGATGAGCGTTGTTGACAACTTTGAGCCCCAAACCTTGCGCGACTACTACGAAAAATGGTATCGTCCTGACCTTCAAGGAATTATTGTTGTCGGCGATATTGATGTAAAAGACATTGAAAAGCGAATACAAAAATTGTTTAGCGATGTTGAAATGCCGGAAAATCCGGCTGAGTTTAAGCGATTCGACGTGCCTTCTACACCAGAACCTATCTATGTGATTGACAAAGACAAAGAAATGCAGCGCACAATCATCGAAGTGATGTACAAAACACCTGCCATACCTTACGAAACGGCAAACACCACTACAACATTCGTACAATCGTTTGTGCAAAGTGTTGTTGAGATTTCGCTCAACGCCCGCCTTGCCGAACTTGCGCGAAAAGACGATTGCCCATTTGTTGTTGCCGAATGCTATTTCGATAACTATCTGTTAGCCAAAACCGAAGACTGTTTTACTGGCGTGGTTATTCCCAAAGAGGGACACGACAAAGAGGCTGTTGAAATGCTTATTCGAGAGATTGAACGCGCCCGCCAATTCGGCATCACAGGAACTGAATCTTTCCGCGCTCGTCAGGAGATTATGAGTTCAAAAGAGCGGCAATTCGACAATCGCGACAAACAACAAAGCAACTACTTTGTAAACAAAGCAGTGCGCCACTTTTTAAGCAATAAACCATATCCAGGTATTGCAAACGAATATGAACTGTACAAATTACTCGACCGGCAAATTGGCAATACCGATGTCTTTTCGCAACTGATGGCACAAGCCACCGCATCAATTGACACTAACTTTGTTTTTTTGGCAATGTATCCTGATAAAGAAGAACTTACGCTGCCAACTATTGATGAGATGAAAAAAGTGATTGCCAACGCCCGGGCAACCAAACTTGAACCGTATGTTGACAATGTAAAAGACGAACCACTAATTGCGAATCTTCCTAAAAAAGGCAAAATCAGCAAAGAGAGTGCCGCCGATTTTGGCTACACCATGTGGACTCTACAAAATGGAGCACGCGTCTTCTTCAAACAAACCGATTTCAGCAACACCGATGTACGCATGGCTGCCATAAGCTGGGGAGGCAACGCAACCATCACCAATCCGTCTTTGCTACCAACTATCAAAACTTTCAACAATATAATTTCGAGCACAGGATTAGGCAATTTCACTACAACTGAACTCAACAAAAAATTAGCAGGAAAACAAGTGGCGCTACGCCCATCATTAAGCACTTATCAAGAATCACTGTCGGGCAACTCAACGCCAAAAGACCTGCGCACTTTGTTTGAACTCATCTACATGCGTTTTCAAGAGCCGGCCAACGATGCCGATGGTTTCAATAGTTGTATGGCTCAAATCCGCACCTCGATCGAAAACGCCGCAAAAAGTCCGATGAACGCTTTCAGCGACTCTATTGACGCCACCATCTACGACCACAATCCACGCCAAACGGACATCAAACTTGAAGACCTTGACAAAATAAAATACGAAGACGTGCGCAGCATCTACAGCGAACGTTTCAAATCAGCCGGCGACTTCGATTTCATCTTCACCGGTGCCTTCAACACCGACTCGCTACGGCTATATGTTGAGCAATACATAGCATCACTGCCGGGCGTGAAAAAACGTGAACCCCGTCCAACAATGCAAATTGAGACCTATCATCAAGGTTCAATTGAAAACCGATTTGAACGCACAATGGAAACTCCGCAAGCCTGGTTCTACCAATACTGGCATGGAGAACGCAAGTATAGCCAACGCGAGCAAATGGCGGCAAACGCCTTCGGTGCAATTCTGCGCCAACGATACACCAAAACCATCCGCGAGGAAAAAGGTTTCGCATATTCAGTATCAGCATCGGCCGGAACAGGACGCGGCATAAAAGACGGTTTATTTGTTAAAATTTACTGCCCGTTCACACCTGCAAAATGCGACTCTGTGGCAATGCTTGTCCGCCAAAGCATAGATGACATTGCCGCCAACGGTGTAACAACCGGCGAATTATCTGATTTCAAACTATTCCAGCAAAAACAATTTGCCAACAATCAGCGACAAAACAGTTACTGGGCAGGCTTGATTGAAAACAAAATCGAATGGGACATTGATACACGGACTGAATACGAGTCGATTTTAGAAAAATTATCATCAGACGACATTCGCAACTTTGTAAAAGACGTGGTTTTGCCGGCCAACAACTGCATAACCATCATTATGCTGCCCGACGATTTTACTGAAAAAGAACTGCACGAGAGATAATCGGTTTTGAATACTAATGAATCGGTTTACTCAATTTTTGTAAAATACTTAATTGTCTGAAAAATTAGAATTTATGCCAATTCAGTTTTTCAGACAATTTTTTCAGTTGCGTCTTATCTAACGCTTTGTACCGTCCAATTGGCAGAATGTAACAATTTAACACTCTGATTATTAGCAAAATATAAAGATGAAAAAATGTACGGAATTTTATAGAGATATCCATTCGTTTCACATTTAAACTATATTTGCTGAAAAACATACATCTATGGCCGACAAAACATTATTCTTGCTCGATGCCTACGCATTGACTTATCGCGCTTACTATGCGTTTATCAAAAACCCACGAATCAACTCAAAAGGCATAAACACCTCCGCAGTGTTTGGTTTTACCAACACGCTGCTCGATGTGCTACAAAAAGAAAACCCGTCGCACATTGGCGTTGTGTTTGACCCGCACGGCCCAACATTCCGACACCAGATGTATGCCGATTATAAAGCCAACCGCGAAGCGATGCCCGAGGATATGCGCATCGCCATTCCGCTCATCAAGCAAATACTTGAGGCTCTGCGCATTCCAGTGGTTGAAGTCGCCGGTTACGAGGCCGATGACATCATCGGCACACTTGCGCATAAAGCTGCTGCCGAGAAATTTACAGTTTACATGATGACACCCGACAAAGACTATGCCCAACTTGTCCGCGACAATGTTTTTGTATATAAACCCGGCCGCTCAGGTGGCGATGTCGAAATTTGGGACACCGGTGGCGTAAAAGCAAAATTTGCCGTTACTCCCGACCATATTATTGATTTGCTTGGACTTATGGGCGACGCATCAGACAATATTCCCGGTTGCCCGGGCGTTGGCCCCAAAAGTGCCGAAAAACTGATAACCGATTTTGGCTCAATTGAAGGTATTTATGATAATCTCGACAAACTGAAAGGAAAACAGAAAGAAAATCTTGTCAACTTCCGCGAGCAGATTGCTCTTTCAAAAGTGTTAGCCACTATCAATACTGATTCTCCGGTCGATTTTGATGCTGAAACCTTTAAACGCGAAGAACCGGACCAACAAAAACTAACAACGCTATTCGCCGAATTGGAATTTCGGAATATGTTAAATAGAACAGTTACGCAGGCATCGCCAACAAAAAGCAAAACCACACCCACCGACCCACAACAAGGCTCACTATTCGATTTTGGCGACACACCAACCGCACCAGTATTACCGCAACTACTCACTATTAAAGAAGTTAACCCCGATTATCGGATTGCACAAACAGCCAACGAACTATCGCAACTTGTGCGACATCTGCTTAATTGTAACGAAGTTTGCTTTGATACCGAAACAACATCGCTCGATATTCACGATGCCGAATTGGTTGCAATGTCGTTCACAACAGCCGAAAAAAGTGGTTGGCTTGTACCAATACCCGCAAATCAAACTGAAGCTCAAAATATTGTAAATCAGTTTAAATCATTTTTTGCAAACGCCGAAATTCTGAAAATCGGGCAAAATATCAAATACGACATCTCCGTGCTGAAAAACTACGGAGTTGAAGTGCGCGGACGCTTGTTCGACACTATGGTTGCGCACTATCTGCTTCAACCTGAGCAACGACACAACCTCGACATTTTAGCCGAAAAATATCTGAATTACAGCACAATACGCACCGAGGAACTTATCGGCAAACGAGGCGCACAACAAAGCTCAATGCGCAATGTTGAAATCAACCTTTTGCGCGACTACGCTTGCGAAGACGCCGACATCACTTTCCGCCTAAAGCCCTTGCTTGAAGCCGAATTACGCAAAAATGACATGCTCGATTTGTTCTTCAACATCGAAACGCCACTAATTCCCGTTCTTTCCGATATGGAATATACTGGCGTAAGAATCAACACACAAGTACTTAACAATTACGCCGACGAACTTCGCATAAAAACCGCTGAAATTGAACAAAATATACACAAGGCCGCAGGCATTGAATTTAACATATCGTCGCCAAAACAACTTAGCGATGTATTGTTCAACAAGTTGAATATTGATAGCGGAGCTCGCGACAAAACCAAACAACAATCGACAGCGGAAGATGTGCTTGAGAAACTGAAAGATAAGCACCCAATTATTCCGATGATTTTGGAATTCAGGTCGCTCAAAAAATTGTCGTCAACTTACGTAGAGGCACTGCCACAATTGGTTCATCACAAAACTGGCAGAATACACACTTCGTATAATCAGACAATTACAGCCACAGGCCGCCTGAGTTCGACAAATCCAAATTTGCAAAACATTCCTATCCGCGAGGAGATTGGGCGCGCCGTACGCAAAGCCTTTGTCGCAACAAATCCGAAAGGGTGCGTTTTGGCAGCCGATTATTCACAAATCGAACTGCGACTGATGGCTCATTTAAGCCAAGATGCGGCTCTGGTGGCGGCATTTCGCGCCAACCAAGATATTCATGCGGCAACGGCATCGCACTTATTTCACGAGCCAATTGAGAGCGTAACGCGCGAGCAACGCAGGAAAGCGAAGAGTGCAAATTTCGGAATTATTTATGGCATTTCATCGTTTGGTTTGGCGCAAAATACTGGCATAAAAGTTGGTGAAGCAAAAGCCATCATCGACAACTATTTTGCAAGTTTCCCGGGTGTTAAACAATTTATGGACAAAAGCATAATGCGCGCCCGCGATTGCGGATACACCGAAACTCTTTGCCATCGTCGCCGATATTTACCCGATTTACAGTCGGTTAACAGTCTTGTGCGTAGTGCCGCCGAGCGCAATGCCATAAACGCTCCAATTCAAGGCACGGCTGCCGATGTCATTAAAATAGCCATGATAGCTATCTTTAATAAGATGAATGAATTACAAATGAAATCGAAAATGGTGATGCAAGTGCACGACGAGCTTGTCTTTGATGTTGCCGAGGGCGAAGTTGAACAACTTTCGGCTCTTGTAAAAACCGAAATGGAAAACGCAATGAGCTTGAGCATTCCGCTAACAGCAGAGGTTGGCGTTGGCTCAAATTGGCTTGATGCGCACTAAAAGTTTAAAGTTGAACAGGGGTAACAAGTTTAAGGTTTAGAAAGCTGAGTTCTGATAACTATCGAAAAAAATCGGTTTTAACCGGTTAGAGAAATATTATCACATTGTTTGGCGGCCTGTTGTCTGAAAATATAAAACATTGAATATGAAATATTTACACTACTTAATTTTATCAATAATCGTTATTGCGGCATCGGTTTTCGCATCGTGCTCAAAAGACGATGAGGAGATAATTTATGTTGAATACGATACTACAATCGTAAATAAGATTGTAAATCAAGTTGTTATAGTATCAGAATCGTCGGAAGGAGAACTGAACTGCAAACGTCCTGAGTATCTGCAAGTTGGCGATAAAGTAGCCCTGATTTCGCCATCATATTACACACCAACAACGAACGTTGACAAAGCAGCGGCAGTGCTGCGCAGTTGGGGTTTAGTGCCTGTTGCCGGTGAAAATGTCGGAAAAATTGACGCCGACAAATATGCTGGCACTGTCGATGAGCGTTTGGCTGATTTACGTTGGGCTCTTGAAGATGATGACATTAAGGCGATTATCTGTAATCGTGGCGGTTACGGAGCCATTCAGCTTGTGAGCCGACTTACAACAAACGAGTTAGCCGCCCACCCGAAATGGCTTGTCGGTTTTAGTGATATAACCACCTTGCACGGCTTGTTATCGTGCGCCGGTGTGATGAGCGTTCATGGCACTATGAGTACTTTTTTGGCTTCGTCGGGCGGTGCCGACGCTACCAGCACAACAATGCGCGATGTGCTTATGGGTAATATTCCGCGATACGAGTTGCCCGCCCATTCACAAAACATTACGGGCAAAGGCAGCGGAACGCTTGTTGGTGGCAACATCTGCACATTTGTTCCGCTGCTTGGCAGCCAAGCCGACGCCACCGCCCACGACAGTTTGATACTTTTTATTGAAGAGATTGGCGAATCGATGCACAACATCGACCGCCTGTTTAATATGCTGCTGCTCAATGGCGTGCTATCGAGATGCAATGGCGTAGTGCTGGGCGAGTTTGTCGATTGCGGATCGGAATTTAGCTATGCAAGCATTGAGGCGATGCTGAAACCATACATCGAAATCTACAATATTCCTCTTTTGTGCGGATTTCCAGCCGGCCACGGCTCGGTAAATATGCCGCTCATTATGGGTTCCAATGTAACTGTTGATGTCCGCGAAGACGGCTCTACTCTTAGTTTTAATATCGACGGAAACGAACAAACGATAAGAACAAAAACATTAGCGAAATCGCCTATAAACGCCTTAACAATAATGAAATTGGCGGGAAAATCAAACTAAACAAGGGGACTCGCCACCTTGCTATCATTTACTCAATTTCGTCAAGCATTCGCATCTTGTCGTAAAGTTCGGCTAAGCGGTTTTTCGCACGGTCAATCTTTCGGTTTATATCTTTTATAAGCGACTCGCTATTAGCCGATTTTGCGAAAAATCCCATATTATTTTCGTACAAGGTGATTTCGTTTTCAAGCTCACGGATTTGCTGCGCAATCTTGCTACGCTCTGAGTAGATTTTGCCTTTAGCTTGCGCACCCGACCACGATTCAATTTTATTCCTGAAATTTGCTTTTTCGCGTTCGCCAGCCTCAAGCTTCATTGTGGCAAATTGTGCGTTTATGGCATCTCTGAATTCTTTCTGAATGTCATCTTTTTTGCTAAGTGGCACATGGCCTATTTTTGTCCATTCTTTCTGAATTTCAGTTAGTTGGCGCAAGTTTTCTTTATTGTCAGCCGTTTTTTCAAAGTTTTTCACTTTTTCAATCAGTTCTTGCTTTAGTTGCAAGTTCTTTTCTTGGTCGCCATCAACCGATGCAAAATGTGCTTCTTTCGCGTTAAAAAAGGTGTCGCAAGCCTCGCGGAAACGCTTCCAAAGTTGTTCGGCTTGTTTGTGTGGCGTTTGTCCGATGGTTTTCCATTGTTTTTGCAAAGCAATAAGCTCTTCCGATGTTTTCTTCCAATCGGTGCTGTCTTTCAACGATTCAGCCTTTTCGCAAAGTTCAACTTTTTGTTGGATATTGCTTTTTTGCTCAGCTTTTATGTCTTTAAAAAATTCACGTTTCTTGGCAAAAAACAAGTCGCAATCGTTTTTAAAACGCTGATAAATTTTGCTGTTCTCCTTTTTGGGCGCATAGCCGATAGTGCGCCACAGCTCTTGAATTTTCAGCACGTCGTCCGATTTTTCTTCCCACTCTTTCGGTTTAGTAAGTTCAGTGTTTATAATCTCTTCCAACCTCTCGCAAAGGGTTGTTTTCTGCTCTAAGTTTTTAACTTGCTGATCTTTCTGATTATCAAAAAACTCTTGATGTTTTTTATTGATAATGGCTGTGGCTGCTTTAAACCGATTCCAGGTATCCTCTTTTTGCTCGTTTGGCACAGGGCCTACATTGCGCCATTTTGCGTGCAAATCTTGAAGTGCCCGAAATGCTTTTGTTACCGACTCTTCAAGTATCAACTCCTCAGCCTTTTCGCAAAGTTCGATTTTGGCTTTCAGGTTTTCTTTCAAGTCAAGGTCGCGTAACTCTTTGTTAATCTTTGCATATTCGTAAAACTGATCGACAACATAGTTGTATGCGGCCCACACATTTTTTGTTTCGGAAGCCGGCACTTCGCCAATCTCTTTCCAACGGTTTTGCAGATTATGGAAATCTTGAAAAATTTTCCCGATGGCCTCATCTTTATTGACAAGAGCTTTTATCTCTTCAATTACTTCCAATTTATTTTTCAGATTTTCAGCCTTTTCTGCTTCAATTTTCCGATTATGCTCGGCTTTCTTTTGTTTGTATTGCGAGTATAGTTCTTTAAACGTATCTTCCTGATTTTCATCAATAAACTTGAAATTTTCGATAACAGCGCCTTCTTGTTCCATAAAAGCATCGCGAGCTGCTTGATAGTCGGCGCGATATTTTTTGTAGAAAGCGGCTTTTATCTCTTCTGTTGCGTTTACAATGGTTTCAACAGGGTTGTTGTTGATTAGTTGATTCAATTTCGATAACAATTCAGCCCGATTGTATTTTATGTAGTTATCGCTTTCAACTTGCTGAACATCTGTCTCTTCAATGTTATCTGTTTCAGCATCAGCAACCACTTCATTTTCAACAACATTATTGGTTTCTTCTGCCAATTTGTTGTTTAGAGCACCTTCTGTAGGTAAGTTTGTCTCGTTCAAGTTTTCTTGTTCCATCTAAAAAAGATTTGAAATTTGCTATTTGCCGCATTACTAATGCAACACAAAATACGAAGGTAAAATTTATAAATGAAATACAAGCGTTTTCTGAAAAATGTTTTTTTTAGACAACAGACTTCAGGCAACAGACTGCCGGACAAGATGCCAACAAATCTTTAGTTGTTGGATTTCAACTTAATAAACGTTTATACAACTATCTCAGCAAGGAGGCGTGCCCTCTTGCCAAACTTTCTCAACCATCTCAACATTTTATTATATTTGCCATCTTTAAAAGCAATTTAAATGTCTGACAAAAATTCTATCAACAACTACATTTTACAAGTAGGAATAGTGCTTGGCATCGCCTTCTCCGCTGTTATTTATATAGCTCACACTCAAGGTGTTTCGCATGTTCCAGGCGACAATTTAGCTTGGATAAACATTATCATTTTCACCTTTTTAGTTTCGGCTTCGGCGCGGCAATATCGCGAAATGGTTGAGAGAGAAGCATTCACCTACAAACGCGCATTTCTTTACACCACCAAAATAAATGTGATAAGTGCCTTTGTTTTAGCCGTTTTTGGCTACTTCTACTATAACACCATCGCTCCCAACGATTTGCAAGACATTTTAATTCAAGTTGAAAACGCCTTTAAACAAATGAATATCAGCCCTGAGCAATCAAAACTTATGCTGCAACTTTATAGCGAATCGCTATCGGGTGGCACAATGGCATTTGTGATGTTTGTGTTTCAAATTGCAGGAGGCGCTCTTTTCAGCCTACTCCTTGCAAATAGTATAAAATGGCGCAAACCATTAATAATAAGTTAATTATAAAGCAATGAATATAAGTGTAGTAATACCTTTATACAACGAGGAAGAATCGATAAACGAACTTGTGGCTTGGATAGCTAAAGTGATGTACGACAACAATTTCACCTACGAAATAATAATTGTTGACGATGGTAGCACCGATGGCTCGTGGGACGAAATCCGCAAGCTGACCGAAGAATATGGCTCAGTGCGCGCATTGCGATTTCGGCGCAATTATGGCAAATCGGCAGCTCTTTTCTGTGGATTCCGCGAGTCCGAAGGCGATGTTGTCTTCACTCTTGACGCCGACTTGCAAGACAGCCCCGACGAAATTCCTGCCATGTACCGAATGATAGTCAACGACAAATTCGACCTTGTATCGGGCTGGAAAAAACAACGCCACGACCCCATCACCAAAACCGTGCCAAGCAAATTCTACAACTGGGTTGGCCGCAAAACAACAGGCATACAGCTGCACGACATGAACTGCGGACTAAAAGCCTACCGCCACGATGTTGTGAAATCAATTGAAGTGTATGGCGAAATGCACCGCTACATTCCTGTTCTGGCCAAACAAGCCGGATTCGGCAAAATTGGCGAGAAAATTGTACAACACCGCGCCCGCAAATACGGCGTTACAAAATTCGGAATCGAACGCTTCATCAATGGTTTCCTCGACCTTATGTCGATACTATTTATGACCAAATTCGGCAAAAAACCAATGCACCTGTTTGGCACCATCGGCGTATTTACATTCTTCATCGGTTTTATAGCCGCCATTGTAGTTGGCGCATACAAGTTGATAGCTCTATCGCACGGCATTGTAGCGCCACTTGTTACCAGCAGCCCCTACTTCTACTTGGCTCTAACCTGCATGATACTTGGCACGCAACTCTTCCTAACAGGATTCCTTGGCGAACTCATATCGCGCAACTCAACCGACCGCAACAATTATCAAATTAAAGAAGAAATAGGATGAAACGCTTACTGACAATCGGGATTTTCGCAATGCTCAGTTTGTCGCTTTCGGCACAAACAAGCATCGACACAAGCCGTGTTGCGCTCAACACCAACCGCATACTTAACAGGTTTTACATCGATAGCACCCGACTGTCACTCAGCCAAATGACAGTCGCTTGTGGCGAAAACGAACCCGCCGCCGATATGTTTGAAAAAGCGCAAGAATCAAAATTCTTTGGGACACTATTTTGCATTGTTGGCGGCACATTAGTTATTGCTTCGCCAATAGTTAGCCATATTTGGGACAAGTCGCCCGACGTGCCAATGGCAGTAGCAGGCGGCTGTATGGCATTAATATCGATACCTATTTTTATCAACCACAACCGGCAGACAAAAGAAGCGTATCGACTTATGCGTCAGCAATATATACCGCAAAAAGACGATGATGTAAGCCTCAACATTGGCGCAACACAACACGGTGTCGGACTATGCGTGAAGTTTTAAAGCGTTAGTTTTTTTTGCTTGTATAATTACAATTTCTACATTTGATAGATTTTTTTTCAGAAAGAATAATATATCTAATTATGGAAAGTATTGATTGGGCCAATATAGGATTTGGCTACAGAAAGACTGACTACAATGTTCGTTGCTACTATCGCAACGGCAAATGGGGCGAGATAGAAATCTGCTCCGATGAAACAATTCCGATGCACATGGCAGCCACTTGCTTGCACTACGGACAAGAGGCTTTTGAAGGATTGAAAGCCTACCGCTGTCCCGACGGCAAAGTGCGCGTCTTCCGTTCCGATGAAAACGCAGCCCGCCTACAATCAACCTGCCGCGGCATTCTTATGCCCGAATTGCCAACTGAACGCTTCAACGAAATGATAGATATGGTTGTCCGCCTCAACGAGCGCTACATTCCGCCTTACGAAACAGGCGCAACCCTATACCTGCGCCCACTGCTAATAGGCATAAGCGCACAAGTAGGCGTTCACCCTGCATCAGAATATCTATTCCTGATTTTTGCAACACCAGTAGGGCCCTACTTCAAAGGCGGATTTGCTTGCAACCCATACGTCATCATTCGCGAATTCGACCGCTCTGCTCCGCTTGGAACCGGTATTTACAAAGTTGGCGGAAACTACGCAGCCAGCCTACAAGCCAACAAAATGGCTCACGACCTTGGCTACGCCTGCGAATTTTATCTTGACGCCAAAGAGAAAAAATATATGGACGAATGCGGTGCGGCTAACTTCTTCGGTATCAAAAACAACACCTACGTAACACCAAAATCAACATCAATTCTGCCATCAATCACCAACAAGAGCTTGATGCAATTGGCTGAAGACCTTGGCATGAAAGTAGAACGCCGGCAAATACCCGAAGAGGAACTCGCCACATTTGAAGAGGCTGGCGCATGCGGCACTGCTGCTGTCATTTCGCCAATATCGAAGATTGACGACCTTGAACAAAAGAAGAGTTTTGTAATATCGAAAGATGGCAAACCCGGCCCAATATCAACAAAACTTTACAACTTGCTGCGCGGCATACAATACGGCACTGAACCCGATAAACACAACTGGACAAGAGTGGTAATTGATTGATTTTATCAAAATCAAATATGAAAACGTCCCAATCCGAAAGAATTGAGGCGTTTTTTTGTGAAAATATCAACAAAAGTATAAATTTGTATAAAATTTTATAAACCAAACAACAATCTATAAAAACTTATAAATATATATAAAACCATTTGAAAAGTATAAAAAGTTATAAAACAAAAAATGCAAAATCCATTCACAACAACTTATAGTAAAAGTCCTGAGTTAACATACATCAGCACAGACAAGACTGACGAAATACTTGACAATTTATCGTACGAGCACCCATCAGAGTCCGTTTACAAAATAACAGGCGTGCGCGGTTCGGGTAAAACGGTCATTTTGGCAAAAATCGAAGAAAATCTGCGCAGCACAGAAAATCAAGAGAAAGGATGGTTGGTTTTTGATCTGAATCCATCACGCAATATGCTTGAACAAATGGCCGCGATGCTCAACAAGGAAGGATTTGGTACAGAAGCAACAATAGGACGCAGTTTCAACGTTTCCGCAAATGTGTTCGGGACAGGCGGAGGTATAGGATTTTCATCAGAAAAAGAGCATTCGTTTTTCGACATTGGAGTTGAAATAGAATCAATGCTACAAGATGCGCAGAAAAAGGGTAAAAAGGTTTTTATCGGAATTGATGAAGTGTCGAAAACACCAGAAATGATACAATTTACAGCAGAATTTGGAAAGTGGCTACGAGCGAAAGCTCCTGTATATATGGTTTGTACAGGGCTTTATGAAAACATATTAGAAGTAAGCAATGTTAAAAACCTCACTTTTTTCCGTCGGGCCTCAACCATTAAAACAGAGCCACTAAATGCGGTAAGAATGGCAGAAATGTACCGCAAACATCTCCACATTGGGACTGCTGAAGCTCGTAAAATGGCAAAAATAACAAAAGGATATGCCTACGCATTCCAAATATTTGGTGTGTTGTATTTTAAAAAACAAGAGTCAGATGATGCTGACACACTTATTCCCGAACTGAAAACTGAGTTGTTTGCCTACTCGTATGAAAAAATATGGGAAGAACTTTCGGAAAACGACAGATTTTTGGTAAAACTGATGACCGGAAAACCAGAATACAAACGCTCTGAACTACTTGAATTGATGAGAGACAAAGCCGGATCATTCTCAATGTACCGCGACCGGCTTCTAAAACGCGGTATAATTGAAAGCAGACAGTCCTACGTTGCCTTCTCTCTACCATTTTTTGCCGATTACATAATTGACTACTGTATGGATTAATAGTTGCCACACAAGGCAAGAAAATCACTTTCTTAAGTAACCAACTGTCAATCTTGACAAACAAACTGAATACTGCTACAACCTACTACGTGACCGTACAATACGGCACCGAACCCGACAAACACAACTAAACAAGAGTGGCAATTGATTGATTTTATCAAAATCAAATATGAAAACGCCCCAATCCGAAAGAATTGAGGCGTTTTTTTAGATATTTGGCGAATCGGCAAATCGATTCACCAATTACTCATCACCTTGACAACTATTGAGCAACCAATCCTTGCTTAACCATTTCGTCTTTAAGTGATTGATAGGCAACCTCCAAACTAATTCCTACTTTGTAAATGGTTTTCGACACCTTTGCTTTCGACTTTGAAGCAGCCGTTGCGCTAATCTTTACATATTGCAGATACTGGCCTTGCGGTTTAAAAAACTCTGCCAAAAATTTCTTGTAAGTTGATTCAACTTTTTCGTCGGCAATAATGGCCGGTGTTGTTTCAGTTACCCCATTTGCACCCGACGGAAATCCGCAGAACAATGCACACGCCACAGCTTTCATTTTCGCATCCTCAATGGCAGCTTCTTCCGATTCGCCCTTTCCATACAGCCGCACAATATTTGTT
>CALBPW010000185.1 GCA_937899145.1 uncultured Bacteroidota bacterium | reverse complement strand
GATTTTCATTTCGCGAGTTGTGCCGTCGGCATTGCGACCAATGGCTTTAAGTTCGCCACGAGTAAAAACGACTGGCCATGACAGATGTAACTCGTTGTCTTTCTTCGATTTAATTCCTTGCGATACTCCATTTATTACAAGTTCGACATCTTCCATATTTGTGTAAACCCAAATGTCAACATTTTGATTTTCAGTCCAATTCCAATGTGGAAAAACGTAAACCATTGGTTCGTCTGTCCAGATGCTTTTGTACAGATAATAGGCATCTTTCGGAAAGCCTGCCAAATCGATGATTCCGAAGTAAGAACTGCGCGATGGCCAGCCAAAAGGTGTGGGCTCGCCAAGGTAGTCGAAGCCTGTCCAAATGTACATTCCAGACACGTGAGGCGTGTTTTCCATCAGGCGGAGCGAGGCTTCGTGCGTTGTGCCCCAAGGTACATGGCAGTTGTCGTAAGCCGAGCATTGGTGAACGGGCATATCGAATGGCACATCCCAGCGTACAGGCCAAATGCGCATACTATCGGCTGGCGCATCGTAGTGCCCGCGGCTCATCAGTGCTGATGTCGATTCGGTTATTATTAGTGGTCGTTGCGCGAAATTCTGTTTGTAGTATTCGTTCCAGTTTTGATGATTATAGTTGAATCCAACTAAATCAATGGCATCTGATTTTAAAACCAAATTTGATGTGCCGGTTTCATTGTTTGCGGTTGTTATCGGTCGGGTAGGGTCGAACTTTTTTGTTAAATTGGCAAGTTTCGTGGTCAGCAATGTGTTGATATGCTGGTTTTTGTCATTTAAATTGTTTGAACTTAACGAGTTGGCAAAATTCAGAATCATATTTGCTTGTTCAAGGTTCATTGTATCGGTGTTGATGTCAGCCCATTGCTCAAGTATCTCATTTCCAATGCACCAAACAAAAATTGAAGGGTGGTTGCGGTCGCGCTTGATGAATGATTCAAGGTCGCGTTCGTGCCATTGGTCGAAGTAATTGGCGTAGTCGAATTGTGTTTTGCGTTTGTGCCAAATGTCGGTAAAATCAGCCATTACGATGAATCCCATTTGGTCGCAAAGAGTAAGCAGTTCGGGTGCCGCGGCATTGTGCGATGTGCGAATGGCGTTGCAGCCCATTGCTTTCAGCATTTGAAGTTGTCGCTCAATGGCGCGGCGGTTGACGGAGGCGCCAAGGCAACCAAGGTCGTGATGCAGGCAGACACCGCGGATTTTAGTGTGCTTGCCGTTAAGGTAAAAACCGCTGTCGGCATCAAATTTAAAACTGCGAATACCGAATGGCACTTGATATTGGTCGGTAATTTTGCCGTTTTGTTCAATGCTGATTTGCGCAGTGTATAAGTTTGGCGTATCAATTTGCCAAAGAGCATGATTTAGGATTGTAAATGATTGATTTATAATTACTGTGCTATCTTTTATGATTTCTTTTTCTGTATCAGTTCTGCTGACAATATTACCGTCAGATGCAATTATTTGTATATCTATTTTTGCATTACTGTTTGATTTTGAGTTATTTACAATTGCAGTTTCAATGTTTATTATTGCTGATTCTGAATTAATCTCGGGTGTCGTAATAAATGTTTCCCGCGGGTTGATATGAATTTTGGCTGTTTTGGTCAGCCATACATTTCGATAAATGCCTGAACCTGAATACCATCGCGAGTTCGGTTGTTGTGAGTTGTCAACTTTTACTGCAATAACGTTTGGTGTTTTTCCAAAATTCAGATATGGTGTCATGTTATATTCAAAACTGACGTAACCATTTGGACGATAACCAATTAACTTGCCATTGATGTAAACGCTGCTATTCATATATACGCCGTCAAATTTGAGATAGATTTGGTGTGCGGTGTCAGATTTAGGCAGAGTGAAAGATTTGCGATACCAGCCAATTCCTCCAGGCAAAGCGCCTCCGCCTGCGGTTGCCGGATGTTCGTTGCTAAATTCGCCTTCGACGCTCCAATCGTGTGTGCCTAAGTCGGAATGCCTACAAGGGCTATGAGCGAAAGGCTCTGAATATCCGATATGGCAACGGAGCTCCCGCAGTAGTCCGAGAGGGATAACGACCCTCACATGGCGAAGGGGAGCAGTCAGTAACTTTAATACAAATCAAAGGAAAACGTGAGAGACGTTA
>CALBPW010000184.1 GCA_937899145.1 uncultured Bacteroidota bacterium | reverse complement strand
CTCTTCCGATCTGTCGATGCCGCTTGAAAAACGGTCGGTTGAGCCATTGTCGAGGCCGTAACCAATTTCAGGGTCCATGCCATTATAGCTTGTAAATGTGTGCAGGTTTTGCGCTTGTGCATAAATTCGGCATTGACTTAAGTTTTTGATATTAACCACTTTGGTAATATCGAAACCGAGTGTGATGTTGCTGATTCTGAAATAATCGCCTTTGTGAATGTATAGGTCGGAGAATTTCCAATTGATATTGTCGTTGGTTACGCGCGGATACTTAGCTCCCGGATTGGTTGGCGACCACGAGTCGTTGTAGATGTCTTTTGTGTAGTTGTCGTATTTGCCATGTCCGCGGTACGATTGTACAATCTGATTTCCCGCTACACCATTCCCTACAATCGAAAAGTCTAATGCCTTGTATTCCAACGATATGGTCAATCCGTACATTAAATCGGGATTTGGGTCGCCAATTTCGGTTTTGTCGGCTTCGGTAATTTTCCCATCGCCATTAACATCAACGTACTTCATATCGCCAGCCACAGGTTTGCTTTGTAAAGGGGTTACAGTGGCATTTTGTGCTTCGGCATTTGTTTGGAAGATGCCATCGGTTTTGTAGCCCCAAAAGTAGCCAATCGGATGTCCATCGGCTGCGCGATAAAACTCTTCGGAGTTGTTATACAGCGAGTTGCTGGCTCCATGAATTATTCCGTCTTCGGTAGGTATGCTGCCCACTTTGTTTTTGTTGTACGATGCGTTTGCATTGATGCTGTAGTTGAAATCGCCCGCTTTGCTATTGTAGCCAATATTTAGTTCAACTCCAGAGTTGACAACCGAGCCGCCATTGATGTAAGGCGCATCGGCACCTGCAGTGGCGACTACCGGAGCTTCTACCAACCAGTCTTTCGTGTTTTTCCGATAAAAATCGAACTCAACGCTAAGTTTGCTATCGAGCAGGCGCGCATCAAATCCTAAATCAATTTGTTCCGATGTTTCCCACTTCAAATTCTCGTTGCTAAGTTTGGATGGATAAGAACCGTTTTGATTGACAGTTGCGCCTTCGCCATTGCCGATAGGGTAGGTGGCGTTTGTAAAAGCGATTGGTGCCAAATAGGCGTAGGCATCGATGTTGCTGTTGCCGTTTTGTCCCCAGCTGCCACGCAGTTTAAAGAAGTTGAGCCAAT
>CALBPW010000183.1 GCA_937899145.1 uncultured Bacteroidota bacterium | reverse complement strand
CCCAATTGGCGGACAAATGGCATACACCCGCCCTGATGAAGTGAAAATCATTCCGTCAGCAACACTGGAACCTTAAAATCCATCTTGCGCTTTTCAATATTTTCGGCACAAAATTCATTGTTGATTAACAAATAATTATGTTTTTGTTATTTTTAGAACGATTTTTTAACGATAAAATATGCGAATCCATTGTAAAACTTTAATGGCGATAGCCGCACTTGGTTTGCTGGTATCAAGTTGTCATCGCCAACCGATACAGATTGAAGCAAGCGTCACACCACTTAGCGATTATCAAAGCAACGACGGCTCAATTGCCATCAGCATAACTGGTGGCAAAGCGCCATACAGCATTAGATGGGAAGACAATCAAACAACAGCCGAGATAAGCGATTTGGCTGCGGGGCGGTATATTGTTGCAGTAACCGATGCGCGCGGCTATCTAATGTTAGACACCATTGAAGTTGATGGCCCAAGTTGCCCGGTTTGCATCGATAACGAAGGGAATAGCTATAAGACAACAATAATCGGCGGCCGCACTTGGATGACCGAAAACCTGCGCGCCACAACCAACAGTAATGGCGATAATATCAAGTTTTACCAAAATGCCGACTCAGTTGAACTTGGATTTTTGTACACGTGGGAAGTCGCAATGGACGGCAGCGCCATTGAAAATGCGCAAGGACTTTGCCCCGACGGTTGGCATATTCCATCGGATAAAGAGTGGAACGAATTGGCAAAAAATCTAACTAACGACACCGAAGTTGAGAACCTCATAAACCCTTTCGACTTGGTTTACGCAGGTTTCTATAATGGCGATTTTCAGAACGCAGGCAACTCAGCTTCGTTTTGGTCGTCAACAAAAGCTCACAACAATGTTTGGAAAATGCACTTCCACAAAGGCTTGAAAAAGCCATTCCGCTACCACGAGAAACCTGATAACGCGATATCGGTAAGATGCGTAAAAGATGAAGAAAGTTAAAGAGTTAGGAAAAATGGGAAAATAATCATTGTTCCATTTTTTCTATATCGTAAAAAGTAACAACATCGCCAAGCATACATTGCGATTTTGAATCGCTTTTAGAGTAACGCACAACCACATACATACTATCAGAAACCACATCTTCAAATTCCGAGATGTTATTAGGTTCAAGATAACGCTTGCTATTGTTGTAATACTCAAGCACCCAGCCGCAACCATCAAACTTCGACATGTCAACCAACATTCCTTCTTGTGTATAGATAGCAAACCCAAATGAATCAGCATCGTCGACAGAGGCGCAGTCATTAAAGGCTAATACAAATAATATAGGTACAATTATCTTATACATCGATGTCTTTGTTGCAGCACAATGATATAAAAGAAAACTTTTTAATGCAACACTACCGCAGAAAAATCGGCGTGACCGTCGTGTACCGCTGGGCAAAATCCTGACCCAAGCGGACGAGCGCG
>CALBPW010000182.1 GCA_937899145.1 uncultured Bacteroidota bacterium | reverse complement strand
CTCGGCACAGGACGCCCACGAGGCTATAAGACCCACCGACCCCAGGATAACCCCCGACATTGTCAAGGCAAGCGGCGTTACAGCCGACCAGTATAAGCTGTATAGGCTGATCTGGGAGTAAGGCAGCCTGTAAAGTATATTTTGCCATTCAGAGCTTGAGCGTTTTTATTTTGAATGACAAACCGACTTGCCGAATTTTTAACTGATGTAAGTGTGTTAACATAGTTCACGCTTAGATTGTCGGCATTAATTGATGTCAAAAACATTGTTTGGTAAGTTGCGTCGGCATTTATGGTGTTGTTGTCCAATGTTAGTGTATTGCTGCTTGTGGCGCGTCCGTTAAGATAGATATTGCCTTTATAGTATTTTACATTATCGAGGCAAGAAAAAGTGGGGTCGCCAACACCCTGAAGACTGGCAACGTATTTTCCTTGGTTGTTCAATTTCAGAAGATACATTTCGCCTACAACATTCTGCGAGTCGCCATTCCAGCTGTCAGTATTGGTGCAAGTTAGTGTTGTAACCGTGCCGTTGGCATTTGGAATGTATAGTTTAGTGCGGAAATTGCCACAGATATAGATATTGCCGTCATCGTCAACATCAGCACTATACGGATAATGATTGGTGGCAGTTGTTCTAGTGTCGATGGTTTTAACTTCGCCGTAAATTATGCTGTGCCATTCCACCATGCCTTCGTTGCTGAATTTTACGACAAGAATGCGGTCGTCGGAGAAGTTATTACCGGAAACTAAAGGAGCGTCATCGGCACAAGTTGCGCTGTATATTGAGCCGTCGGCTTGAACAAAGTCCATCAGTTTTGAAGTTGTGTAATTGGGGTCGCTAACAACACCACGCGCCATTGCAACCACAACAAATCCGCCTTCGGGCGATGCCACAACTGTTGTGTTGTTTGAGTAGATGTAGCCGTAGTTTGAGTGGACACTCCAGATGGTATCGCCATCGGCATTATACTTTTGCAATAGCAGATTGGCGCAGTACGAAGTGCCTTCGTATCCGCCGCCTGTCTTATCGGTTTCGACATTATCGAAATAAAAATTAAGGTCCGATGTTTTTGAGCCCCACTCGTCGGAGTAGAGGTAGTTGCCGTCGGATAGTTTTATCCACGATATTGGCGAGTTGCCAGCGGATGTCAGACCTTGATAGGTATGAGCCCAATTAAGGGTTGGGGTATTTTCCGCAAACACTGCGGTAGTTAGTCCCATGGTAAGTGCAATTGCACTAATTAGATGCTTTTTCATTTATTTTACTATTAAAAGATTGATTTATAATTACTTTATTTAACATTTACATTTGTTTCACTATCGGCAAATTCATTTCCACACCGGATTTTCTTTTAGTGTTGGTACAGCGTCAGAAATAAAATCGTAGGTTGAATTGTTGGTATCGATGAGTTTTCCGTTTTCATCGGTTTTGCGGCGCACACTATGGCCGTAGCGGGTTGGGTCGGAGTCGATAGTTCCGCAATGTGCCCAGCCGGCATCAAGTTTGGCGTCAAATGAGAGGGTGAAAAATTTCTCCTCAACCGACAGGTTTACAGCGTCGAGTACCCACGCATGCGGAATTTTGTAGGCGTAGCGCTGAATGTCCATAATAAAGTCGCCTGCCAAGGTGTGGGCAATGTACTGCCCGGTCCACTGGTAATCGCGCAAAAAGACTTCGTTGTCAACTGAGTTGGGCGGCAAAGCCAGCAGGTAACCCTTAAAGCCGCGGTCGTGCAACACCCAGATAGATAGAGTGTAGGTCATCCAAACGTTGAGGTTCGGAATGTCGGGGTTGTCGGTGTCGGTAACAGAGTTGGTTGACACGTCGTACCACTCAAAATCGGCAGCCGAGAGGTCGAATGAGTTCGGATTTGTCGCTTTGTGGTTTTGCGCATTGTTGGCAATGATTAGCGACTTGCCTGGCGCAATAGGCACATCGGTGCCGCTGCCCGGAATCTGATAACAAGTGCACACATCGGCTATGCTGTCTTTGTTTGGCTCCAAATACTCGTAGTTCTGAACCGAATTAATAAAAGCCTCGCAAATAAGCACGCCGTCGGCGTAGATGACCTCATCGGTGTTGTTGGTGAGCCTGAAGTATTGGTCGCCGTGGTATTTGTCGGGGCGGCCGGTCTCCTCAATTATGTTCGATGTAAAGAAGACTTCCTCAATGAGCAGCTCGCCGGGCTCAAGGTTGCGCCAGCTCTGCACAATCTCAAATTTGCGTATCAGTTCGTCGTAACTGCTGCGCACCTCAATGGAGGTGGCGCGATTGGCGTTGCCAGTGTTTTTTGCCACATCGATGCTGAAAGTGGTGTCGTCTTCGGCTAATTGGCTGCATACAAGCCAGTTGGCAGTGTCGGGCACTACCAAATGGCACTTATAGCCCGACGGAAACGTCAGGCTGCTGCTGCCGCCGCGTGCCCGCAGGCGTATGCTGATGTCGTCGGGATTGGCCGGTGGAGCCGGGCGGTTCTGCGTCAAGACAAGCACTGCCTGCCCGTCGGCATAGTCGAAGGTGAGTTGTGCGGCTCGCATCAAATCGGCAGTGTTGAACTGCTCAATGCTGATGCTAATCAGCTGATTGCCTGTTCCTTCAGTTGCCGACAGCGTGTACCAGTTCTGTCCGTCGGTGTTGATGTGCCAATAGCCGTTGCTGGTTACCATTATGGTTATGTTGCCACCTTCGTCGCTGATTGTCAGAGTGTTATCCGATAGTGTAAGCTCCGTAGGCTCGCTGTCGTGGTCGTTGCATGCTATCAGTAGTACTGATAAGATCGGAAGAGCACACGTCTGAACTCCAGTCACT
>CALBPW010000181.1 GCA_937899145.1 uncultured Bacteroidota bacterium | reverse complement strand
GCGACCACCGAGATCTACACTCTTTCCCTACACGACGCTCTTCCGATCTGAAAGTATTAAGCTTACGCATTGTTAAAATAATTCCTGAGAACAACCTGATTTTAGTTAAAGGCTCAGTACCAGGTCATAAAGGTTCATACTTAATAATTGAGAAATAATGGAATTGAAAGTTTTAAATCAAGAGGGAAAAGAAACTGGCAAAAACGTTGAGTTAAATGATTCCATCTATGGTATCGAACCAAATGATCATGCAATCTATCTTGACGTTAAGCAATACTTGGCAAACCAACGCCAAGGCACACATAAATCGAAACAACGCAACGAAGTTTCAGGAAGCACACGCAAACTGAAAAAACAAAAAGGCACAGGCGGTGCGCGTTGCGGTAGTATTAAAGCTCCAGTTTTTGTTGGCGGAGGTCGAGTATTTGGTCCTCAACCACGCGATTATTCATTCAAATTGAACAAGAAAGTTAAGCAATTAGCGCGAAAATCCGCATTAGCTTACAAAGCAAAAGCAAACGAGATTATTGTTGTTGACAACATCGCTATTGATGCTCCAAAAACAAAATCATACGTTGCAATTCTTGATAATTTGAAAATCAACGGCAAAAAATCATTATTAGTGTTAGGCGAATCTAATAAAAATATATATTTGTCGGCTCGAAATTTGGAGGGCGTAGAAGTCGTAACAGCCGATCTTCTAAACACTTATCAAATAATGAATGCATCATCGCTTGTGATTACAGAAAACTCATTGGAGATTATTGAAAACTTATTAGGATAATAGGAGGAGAGAGCTATGAGTATTATAATTAAGCCAATCATAACCGAGAAGATGACTGCACAAGTTGAAAATCAGCGATATGGATTCATTGTTGATAAAAAAGCCGACAAGTTGCAGATTCGTAAAGAAGTTGAAGAATTGTATGGTGTAAAGGTAGATGCCGTAAACACAATCCGCTATGCGGGTAAACGCAAATCGCGTTACACAAAAGCGGGATTTGTTGAAGGAAGAACCAACGCCTACAAAAAAGCGATTGTTACGTTAAAAGACGGACAATCAATAGATTTTTATAGCAATATTTAGTATTTAATAGATAATGGCCGCTAAAAAATTGAAACCCGTAACACCGGGTCAGAGAGGCAAAGTAGTTAGTAACTTTGAAACAGTAACTACTTCAACACCTGAAAAATCATTGTTGAGTCCATTAAGGAAGTCCGGAGGCCGTAACAACGACGGACGTCTAACAATGAGATATATAGGTGGTGGACACAAACAACGTTATCGTATTGTCGATTTTAAACGCGACAAAGATGGCGTAGCAGGAACAGTTAAATCGATAGAGTACGATCCGAATCGTAGCGCTCGTATCGCTTTAGTTGTTTATGCCGATGGAGAAAAGAGATACATTTTGGCGCCAAACGGACTAACCGTAGGCCAAGTTGTGATGTCAGGTAAAGGTGTAGCGCCAGAAGTTGGCAACGCATTGTATCTTTCAGAGATTCCACTCGGTACTATCATTCACAATATCGAACTTCGTCCAAATGCAGGTGGAAGCATGGCACGCAGCGCCGGAACGTTTGCGCAGCTTACATCGCGTGAAGGAAAGTACGCAATTGTGAAATTACCTTCAGGAGAAATCCGTATGGTATTAGTAACGTGCAAAGCAACTATTGGAGTTGTCGGCAATTCAGATCATGCTTTGGAAGTATCGGGAAAAGCCGGACGTTCTCGTTGGTTAGGTCGTCGCCCACGCAACCGTGGTGTAGTGATGAACCCAGTTGATCACCCGATGGGTGGTGGCGAAGGACGCGCTTCAGGTGGACACACACGTTCACGTAACGGTATGCCAGCTAAGGGCTTCAAGACACGTCGTCCGAAAAAGCTGTCTAATAAATTGATTGTTGAACGTAGAAAAAGTAAAGCATAATAGATTATGAGTCGTTCGTTAAAAAAAGGCCCGTATATTCATTACAAACTTGACAAGAAAGTTACAGCAATGAATGAATCAGGTAAGAAAGATGTTATCAAAACTTGGTCAAGGGCTTCAATGATTTCTCCAGACTTTGTTGGGCATACCTTTGCTGTTCATAATGGAAACCGCTTTATTCCAGTTTATGTAACTGAAAACATGGTAGGTCATAAACTTGGTGAATTTGCCCCAACCCGTCAGTTCAGAGGTCACGGAGGAAAGAAGAAATAATAATGTAAATCAGAACTAACATGGGTGCAAGAAAAAGAAATAGAGCAAATCAAATGAAGGAGGAAAGGAAAAGCGTAAGTTTTGCAAAACTTAACGATTGCCCTACATCTCCTCGTAAAATGCGTCTGGTTGCCGATATGGTTCGTGGCGTTGAAGTCAACAAAGCATTGAGCATCTTACGCTTTAGTCCTAAAGAGGCCTCTGTAAAAGTTGAAAAACTATTATTGTCAGCTATTGCAAACTGGCAGCAGAAAAACGAAGGAGCACGAATTGAAGATTCAAATCTCTATGTAAAAGAGATTTTTGTTGATTCTGCTCGCCAACTGAAACGTCTCCGTCCAGCACCGCAAGGTCGCGGATACCGTATTAGAAAACGTTCTAATCACGTTACAGTTGTTGTAGATAGCCGCAATATGAGTCAAACAAACGAAAAAAGTGAATAAATGGGACAGAAATGTAATCCAATAGGAAACAGGTTAGGTGTCATCAAAGGTTGGGACTCTAACTGGTTTGGAGGCAAGAAATATTCAGAGAAAATTCTTGAGGACAGTAAAATTCGCGAATATCTTCAAGCTCGTTTAGCAAAAGCTGGAGTGTCGAAAATTGTTATTGAGCGCACACTTAAGCTTATCACAATAACAATCAACACCGCGCGTCCGGGACTTATCATCGGCAAAGGCGGTCAAGAAGTTGACAAACTAAAAGAGGAATTGAAGAAAATCACCAAAAAGGATGTGCAAATCAATATCTTTGAAATAAAGAGACCGGAACTTGACGCATTCCTTGTAGGTAGCAATATTGCCCGTCAGCTCGAAGGACGTGTATCGTATCGCCGTGCAGTTAAGATGGGTATAGCTTCGACAATGCGCATGGGCGCTGAAGGTATCAAAATTCAAGTATCAGGCCGTTTAGGTGGTGCTGAAATGGCGCGTTCTGAGATATTTAAAGAGGGACGTATTCCATTGCATACTTTGAGAGCAGATATCGACTATGCACAAGTGGAAGCATTAACTAAAGTAGGTTTGATTGGTATCAAAGTTTGGATTTGCAAAGGCGAAGTTTATGGTAAACGCGACCTTTCGCCAAACATTGGCGCAGCACAACCTCAAAAGAAGGGATTAAAAAAACAACGTCAAAAGTAATCTATAAATTAGTTTAAGATGTTACAGCCAAAGAAAACTAAATACAGAAGGGTACAAAAAGGCCGTTCAAAAGGCAATGCTCATCGCGGTCACGAATTGGCTTTTGGTTCTTTCGGTATCAAGGCTTTAGAAAATTGCTGGGTTACTGGAAGACAAATCGAGGCAGCACGTCAGGCTGTTACTCGTTATATGAAACGTGAAGGACAAATTTGGATCAGAATTTTCCCTGACAAAGTAGTAACAAAGAAACCTGCCGATGTCCGCATGGGTAAAGGTAAAGGTGATCCTGAATGCTTTGCAGCAGTGGTTACCCCGGGTCGTATTATTATTGAAGCAGAGGGCGTTCCATTCGAAATAGCAAAAGAAGCTTTACGCTTGGGTGCTCAAAAATTACCAATTAAGACCAAATTTATCGTTCGTAACGACTATGTTGAATCTTCAAATTAATGAGTAATGAAAGCTTCAGAAGTTAGAGAATTATCGACCTTGGAAATCCAAGAGCAGATTGAGAACAATAAAAAGCTCCTGACAAAAATGCGTCTAAATCATGCAGTATCACCACTTGATAACACCAACAAGATTGGTGCTACCAAAAAAGATATTGCACGATTAATGACAGAGTTGAGAGCCCGAGAAATTAACCAACAAAAATAATTTCGGCAGATGGAAACGAGAAATCTGAGAAAGGAACGTATAGGTGTTGTTGTAAGTAACAAAATGGATAAAACCATCACAGTTGCTGTAAAACGCAAAGTTAAACATCCACTTTACGGAAAATTCGTTAATAAAACAACCAAATTGCACGCTCAAGACGAAAAGAACGAATGCAATATAGGTGATACTGTTAAGATTATGGAAACCAGACCTTTGAGCAAAACAAAGAACTGGCGTTTAGTTGAAATCATAGAAAAAGCTAAGTAGTCATGATACAATCAGAAACTCGACTAAGTGTAGCCGACAATAGCGGAGCAAAGACCGTTCTTTGCATTAACGTATTAGGAGGCTCAAAAAAGCGTTACGCTTCAATAGGTGATACAATTGTAGTTGCCGTGAAGACAGCTCTTCCGAGTGGAGACGTTAAAAAAGGCGCAGTGAGCAAAGCTGTAGTTGTCCGCACAACTAAAGAAATCCGCCGCGCTGATGGCTCTTACATTCGCTTTGATGACAACGCTTGTGTGTTATTAAATAATGCAGGTGAAATTAGAGGAACTCGTATTTTTGGTCCGGTAGCTCGCGAGCTGCGCGAAAATTACATGAAAATTGTTTCTCTTGCACCAGAAGTATTATAATTAAATGATAACAAAAATGGCAACAAAATTGCATATCAAAAAAGGTGATACCGTTGTTGTTATCGCTGGTGAGTCTAAAGGACAACGAGGAAAAGTCCTTAGCGTGCAAGTAGAAAAACAACGCGCTATCGTTGAAGGCATCAACTTAGTGTCAAAGCATACTAAGCCAAATGCAAAAAATACCCAAGGTGGTATTGTTAAACAAGAAGCACCTATTCATATTTCAAACTTGATGCTGATTGAACCAGCTACAGGCAATCCGACACGCATCGGAAGAAAGAAAAACGAAGAGGGCAAAATAGTTAGATACTCTAAAAAATCTGGGGAGGAAATCAAATAATGGAATACGTACCAGAATTACGCAAAAAGTATAAAGAAGTTATTGTTCCTGCTTTGACAAAGGAATTTAACTACACAACTCCAATGCAAGTTCCAAAACTTGAAAAGATTGTAATCAATCGTGGCGTTGGAAAAGCTATAGCCGATAAAAAAATTATCGACACTGCCGCTGAGGAGGTAACCGCAATAACAGGTCAAAAAGCACTGAAGACCTTATCACGCATGGATATTTCGAACTTCAAATTAAGAAAGAAAATGCCAATTGGCGTGAAAGTAACTTTGCGCAAAGACCGTATGTATGAATTCTTAGAGAGATTAATTGTAGTAGCATTGCCCCGCATCCGCGACTTCAAAGGCGTTAACAGCAAACTTGACGGACGTGGCAACTATACACTCGGCGTTACAGAGCAAATCATTTTCCCTGAAATTGACATTGATAAAATCACAACAATGTTAGGTATGGACATCACATTTGTAACAACTGCAAAAACTGATGAAGAAGGATATGCTTTGTTAAGAGAATTCGGAATACCA
>CALBPW010000180.1 GCA_937899145.1 uncultured Bacteroidota bacterium | reverse complement strand
ACTGGAGTTCAGACGTGTGCTCTTCCGATCTGGCTATCGGACGGATAATCGGTGAATTGTTAAAATCGGCAGTCTGTGGTCTGTTATCTTATTAATCTCTAACCGATTTGAGCCGAAAAATTAAATGTTATCCTCTAAACTTTCAACCATCTCAACTTTCTAAACCCTTCCAACCTTAAAATAATTTCCTCAACTTTAACTTATTAATTTACAGAAGTACCATATATTTGCCGTTGAAAAAATCACCGCAACATGGATGAAAAAGCATCGCTCAGCCGTTTGCAACTGAGCAACTTCAAACTCAACGCACTACTTCAAATAACCCTCGCCATCAACGAGAATATGCCCGTTGACCAGCTGCTCGAAAAATTCCGCAGCATCTTGTGCGACGACCTCAACATCGGAAAAGTATTGATGTTCAGCTACAACCAAAAATGGCGGCGAATATTGATGTCTGGCATAAACCGTATTGTTGCCGATGGCATCCGTGTCGAAACCGACCTTCAATACTACAAACAGATTACAAACCTTACCGCATCGCTCAACCCGAACCTTGCGCAATTCGACACCATAATTCCAGTTTACCACCACGAGCGACCAATTGCCTATGTCATTATTGGCGATATTGAGGAAGAAGGTCTTGGTATGAGTCCAACAATAAAGCACTTATACTTTATTCAGACACTTGCTAATATTATTATGGTTGCCATCGAAAACCGAAATCTGTTTAACGAAAATGTACGGCAAGAGGCGATGAAAAAAGAGCTTGAATTGGCATCGCGAATGCAAACAATGCTGATTCCAAATCCGGCCACACTGCCCAACAACGACCATCTGCAAGTGTCGGCCTACTACCTGCCACACTTTGATGTTGGTGGCGATTATTACGATTGGATTAAATTGAATGACAGCGAGTTCTGCTTTTGCATTGCCGACGTTTCGGGCAAAGGTATTTCAGCCGCCCTACTGATGTCGAACTTTCAGGCCAACTTGCGTGCACTCACAAGTGCGAAATTATCCATCACAGAAATTGTCAACAAACTGAATACCAAAGTAATAGAGAATGTTAACGGTGAAAAATTCATCACAATGCTTATCGGTTTTTACGATACCGAATGCCGAAAACTAACCTACATCAACGCGGGGCACAATCCTCCAATTTATTTCGATGCAGCAAAAAACGAAGTGTCGCAATTAACCATTGGCTGCATGGGCATTGGTATGCTCGACGAAATTCCGAAAATCAATGTTGGCGAAATCGAAGTTAGCCGCAACAGCAAAATCATCTGCTTCACCGATGGCACTGTCGAAATCGAAAATGCTCAGCATCAAGCCTTTGGCACCGAACCCATCGAACAACTAATCTGCAAAAAAGATAGTATCGACCATCTTATTGATAATCTGATTGATTCTCTTGACAAGCACAAAGGACCAGACGGTGACTTCTTCGACGACATAACATTACTGGGTATTGAATTTAAGTAGATAGTTGAGAGTAAAGAGTAAAGTAAAAAAACAATTATCAGGTTCACCATCCCGACAGCTATCGGGGCACCATTAAACAATAAGAAAATATGATAGGAAAACTCGGACTAATAGCGTTAGAATCGGCACAAAGTGCTGGTAAAGTTATAGATAGCATTTTGTCGGAATGGCGTGGGGGCGAACATTACTTAATTCCGTCGGAATGTCCGCGATTTGGCACAGGCGAAGCCAAAGGCATTATCAACCAATCTGTCCGCGATAAGGATATTTACATTTTGGTTGACGTTTGCAACTATGCACTCACCTACAAAATGTTTGGTGAGCCAAATCGCATGTCGCCCGACGACCATTATCAAGACCTGAAACGCGTAATATCGGCTTGCAACGGTAAAGCGGCCCGCATAACTGTTATAATGCCATTTTTGTACGAGAGCCGGCAACACCGCAAAACGCAACGCGAATCGCTCGACTGCGCCGTTATGCTGCACGAACTTGAAAGCATGGGCGTACACAGCGTTGTAACTTTCGACGCTCACGACCCGCGAATGCAAAACGTTGTGCCACTCAACGGACTCGAAAACGTATCGCCTGCACTCCAACTAACCGAGTGCTTACTGTCGGAATATAAAGATTTACAAATAGATGGCGAGCACATGATGTTTGTCGCTCCCGACGAAGGCGCAACCGAACGGGTAGTTTTTTTGGCATCGCTTTTTGGTGTCAACATCGGCATGTTTTACAAGCGCCGCGACTATACACAAATTATTGATGGCATGAACCCGATAATTGCGCACGAATTTTGCGGTGGCTCAGTCGAAAACATGGACGTTGTTGTGGTTGACGATATGATTTCGTCGGGCGGCAGTATGCTTGATGTGGCTCGACAACTGAAATTGCGTGGCGCACGTCGCGTATTCCTTTACGCCACCTTCGGGTTGTTTACCAATGGTTTCGACAAGTTAGACAAAGCCTACGCCGAAGGCTGGTTCGATAAGCTGTTCTGCACAAATCTGACTTACCAAAAAATCGAATTGCTTGAAAAAGAATATTTTTACAGCATCGACATGGCACGCTACGTGGCCGCCATCATCGACAGACTTAATCAGGGCGACCCAATGCAAGAACTAATGACACCTGCGCAACGAATCAAGGAAACGGTACAAAAATTTAAAGAAGGCAGAAAATTTTAATAAATGTGAAATTTGAAATATTGAATGTGAAATCCTAATCCCGATAGCTATCGGGACTAAATCCTAAATAAAATATCCATGAAGCAAAAAATAATCAACGACCCTGTTTTAGGACTGATAAATATTTCATCTCCACTTATTTTGCAACTTATTGAGCATCCGTGGCTTCAACGCTTGCGTCGGATTAAACAATTAGGAATGAGCGATTTAGTATATCCGGGGGCGCAACACACACGTTTTTTGCACACCATTGGAGCCACAACGCTGATGCAACTTGCGCTCGACACATTGCGGCTAAAAGGAGCCAACATCTCCGACCACGAATACGAAAGCGCAATGGTTGCCATCTTGCTTCACGACATTGGACATTGCCCATTCTCGCACGCACTTGAGCACCATATTGCCGACACAAGCCACGAGGACATCTCACTCGTCTTTATGGACAAACTCAACAATCAATTTGATGGCGCACTCACAACTGCAATCGAGATTTTCAACCACACTTATCCAAAACAATATTTGACAAAATTAGTTTCTGGCCAACTTGATGTTGATAGGCTCGATTACCTGCGCCGCGATAGTTTTTTTACTGACGTTAGCGAAGGAATTGTTAGT
>CALBPW010000179.1 GCA_937899145.1 uncultured Bacteroidota bacterium | reverse complement strand
GGTTGAAACAAGACCTACCATAGCAGCCTCTTTTGTGCCCAAATGCCCAAGCATTGCAGCGTCAATTATCTGCATTGCGATAGACGAAATTTGCGCAACCATTGCGGGTAAACTTAACAATATTGTTAAGCGTACTTTTTCGTGCAAAGTCATCGGGCGCGCGCCATTTCTAACAAGCGATAGTAGTTCGTCTTTTGTGAGTTTCATCAGTTTCGGAAAATGAGGTGCAAAATTATGCTTTTATCGTAAACAGTGAATATCCAATATCAAACATCTACCTTTGTTCAACTATTTGAAAATCAGTGTTGAAAAATTGTCTTCAACGAGCGATTCGTTTGCTACTTCAAGCAGGTCGCTACTGCTGAAACGGTTTATTTTTTCGCAAATTTCACTTAAAGGGTCGATGGTGTCGAAAAGTAAGCAACTGCGGCCAAGGTTGAGCATTGAGCCGGAATAGTTTTCTGAGCTGATGGCAATTTGTCCAATCATCTGCTTTTTGGCGCGTTCAAGTTGCAGTATTCCCAATCGCTCATCGCGTAGGCGATGTAGTTCTTTGCGTGTGATACTAAGACATTTATCAATTTTTTCGTAATCTGTTCCGAAGTAAATCCCAAACACTCCAGTATCGGTGTATGGTGTGTAGAACGATTCAATATTATATGTGTATCCGTGTTTTTCGCGGAGTGCAAGGTTAAGGCGGCAATTCATTCCGGGACCACCTAAGATATTGTTTATCAAATCGAAAGCTAATCTGTTTTGATGCTCGATGGAATAGGCGCGGCAACCGATAATGCAGTGTGATTGGTGTGTGTCCATATCAACTTCTTGATATTTTGGAGTATAGCCGTTTATCGGTGTCCGTTTGAAATTGCGCAAATGTGGTGTTATGCAGCCAAAATAGCGTTCGGCAAGGCGCACAATGGTTTGAAAACCGACAGGTCCTGCTGAGCAAACCGCAATTTGGTCGGTGTTATATGTGCGATTTGTAAATTGCAGAATATCAGTGTGATTGTAGTTGGCGATTGATTCGGGAGTACCTAATATATTTCGTCCGAGCGAGTGCCCGCTGAAAATGAGATCTTCAAAATCGTCAAAAATTAAATCCATTGGTGTGTCTTTGTACGAATTTATTTCATCTGCAATCACTTCCTTTTCTTTTTCGCACTCGTGGTCAGGAAAAGTGGAGTTGAAAATGATGTCGGAAAAAAGTTCCATCGCACGTCCGTAATATTCTTTCAGAAAAGTGCCGTAAACGCAAGTCTCTTCTTTTGTTGTGTACGCGTCTATCTCACCGCCAACATTTTCCAAGCAACTTATAACATTGTATGCTTTGCGTTTTCGTGTGCCTTTAAAAATCACATGCTCAATCATGTGCGCAATGCCGTGTTCCCCCTCAAGTTCGTCGCGCGAGCCAGTATTGATAACCACTCCCATGTGAGCCACTGGAGTGTCGGTTTTGCTATGAATGACGCGGATCCCGTTTTCTAATCTATGGTATTCGTACTCTGCCAATTTTGTTCGATTTTCAGGGCGCGAAAGTAGTAAAAATCAACATTATTTTTCATCAAACCGATAATTGCTAATTTGAACTTTTGCTGCATAAGCATATTTTTGTCAGAAATTTTTGAAACCGATGGAAGTTAAAATTGAACAATCGTGGAACGAACGGCTACAAAACGAATTTGATAAGCCTTATTTTGAGCAACTTACACAATTTGTAAGAAACGAATATCAAACACAAACTATTTATCCGCCAGCGGGGTTGATTTTCAATGCTTTTAATCTTTGTCCGTTCAGCAAAGTTAAGGTTGTTATCATCGGACAAGACCCGTATCATGGTGTGGGGCAGGCGCATGGATTGTGCTTTTCAGTGCAAGACGGTGTGCGATTTCCACCATCGCTTCGCAATATTTTTATGGAGATAAACGCCGATACGGGTGCGCCAATACCGCTATCGGGAAATCTTACGCGCTGGGCGGAGCAAGGTGTGCTGTTGCTTAACGCAACTCTCACTGTCCGTGCCGACCAAGCAGGCTCGCACCAAAAACATGGTTGGGAAACATTTACCGATGCCGTTATTCGAATTTTAACTGCAGAACGACAGAATATCGTTTACATCTTGTGGGGTGCGTTTGCGCAACAAAAAGCCGCAATGGTCAATCGTGCTCAAAATTTAGTGTTGGAATCGGTGCACCCTTCGCCACTATCAGCCTCTCGCGGATTCTTTGGTAATCATCACTTTAGCCGTGCTAATCAGTATCTTGTTGAACACGGAATGAAACCAATTGAGTGGTAGGTGAGAGTGGAGAATAAGGTTTATGTTATTCTATACCTGATGCCTAATGCCTAAAACAATGTTCATTACAATAAAAAATTACATACCACGCATCGACGATTCAATTTTTTCTGAACCAATAAATTGGCGGATTAATGAGGGCGAAGTGTGGGCGATTGTTGGCGGTAATGCCAGTGGAAAAACGACGTTAGCCAACATTTTGCGGGGAAAATTTTTTGCCGAATCAGGCGAAATACAATATCATTTTTTAGACGCCATTCGCACATCTGAATATCAAACTTTGTGGCCTGACAAATTCATCAAAACAGTGAATTTTAAATCGGCATACTCAACCGGCGATTTTAAGCAAATGTACTATCAGCAACGGTTTCACAGTACCGAAGTTGATGAATGCCCGATGCTTACCGGTATGTTTAAGCCGGCGCAAATTGAAATGTTAAAAACCGATGAGAAATTCGCCTCGCTTAGTATTACACCATTACTCAACCGCCGCATTATTCACCTTTCGAGTGGCGAAATGCGGCGCGTGGTTATTGCTAAATCGTTGCTGGAAAAACCAAGTATGATTATCTTCGATAATCCATTTAACGGCTTAGATGTCAATATGTTACCACAAGTTGACGGGCTACTTTCAAAAGTGCCGCAAATGGGCATTCAAACAATGTTTATTTGTCCAACAATAAATCAAATCCCAACTTGCGCAACGCATATTATAATGCTGGAAAATTGCAACGTAACTTATTGTGGCTCAATTAAAAAATTCAAGTCAAATGATGTTGTTGAATCATCAAAAATCGATGTTGACTGGCAAAAAATTCCAACCGTCAAGCCGTGTGACAGCAATGAGGTTGTGCGTTTCCGTGATATAGAAATTTCATACGGCCAGAATATTGTGCAACAACATCTTAACTGGCAAATAAACAAGGGTGAAAAGTGGGCTTTGCAAGGCGCTAACGGAACTGGAAAATCAACTTTGCTCAGCTACATTTTTGCC
>CALBPW010000178.1 GCA_937899145.1 uncultured Bacteroidota bacterium | reverse complement strand
CATACGAGATAAGCTAGTGACTGGAGTTCAGACGTGTGCTCTTCCGATCTCGAGAGCACCGATAGCAGTGGGTGGCAAACTTTACAAAGCTAAATTCAACCATCAACCCCCTTTTTCGGGAAAATTAGCGACAGCATGATGCTAAGCACTATTATCGCCAAAATAATGTAAAGCGAATGCAGCGATGTAAATCCTATTTCGTCTAACCAATTATGCGCCAATAATTTAACGCCTACAAAAAGTAATAAAATCGCAACGCCTTGCTTCAAGTAACAGAATTTATCGACAGCACCAGCTAACATAAAGAACATTGAACGTAACCCGATGATTGCGAATATGTTAGAGAAGAAGACAATGTATGGATCACATGTTACTGAAAAAATGGCGGGAATACTATCGAAAGCAAAAATAACATCGCTGAACTCAATGGTTATCAACACAATAAGCAATGGCGTTATATAAAATTTATGGTTATGGTCGCGAATAAAAAACCGGCCATTAACATAATGCGGATAGACGCTGAAATGTTCAGACAGGAACTGAACTATCGGCTTATCGTGTGGATTGACAGGCGCTTCGTTTTCTTCTTCTTTATGAAAGAACATTTTAACGCCCATATATGCCAGGTAAACGCCGAAAATCAACAATATCCAATTGAACCGCTGAATAAGCGAGGAACCTAAAAAAATGAATGCCATACGTAAAATAATCGCACCTAAAATTCCCCAAAAAAGTACCGATTTGTAGTCTTTTTTGCGCACACCAAAACCTGTCAGTAGCATCAACATAACAAACAGATTATCAATAGATAATGTCTTTTCAATCAAATAGCCTGACAGATAATCAATTGAGGTGTTGCGGCGATATTGCTCAAGTGCCGAATCGAGTGTAATGCCGTTTTCTATCGCCTTGTCAAGTGGCAATCCGTCGTATTTAAAATTGAGCGAGTATTTCTGCGTGATGTGCGCCAAACTGTCTAACGAGTCGATGCCATGAACCAAGTGTCCCCCGTAACGCAAAAAAACAAAATAACACAACGCCAAACCAATCCACACTGCTGTCCAAACAGCTGATTCTTTGATACTTATCACATGATGATTTTTCCCTACAACCAACAAGTCGAATAGCAAAATGGCAATTACAAATATTATGAATATCAATAGAAAAATGTTGTCCATGGTGGAGTTTAAAGTTTAAAGTTGAACAGGTTTAATAAGGAGGCATGCCCCCTTGCTAAAGCGTTTGCCAGCAATAGCTAAATCCTAAATAAGTCAATTAGCGCTTTGTTTTTCTCGTTTCGTTTTTTTGCTGATTTACTGCGATATATAGCATTTTCCCACTCACCGTACATTGGATTTGGCAACACAATAAATCGCGTTCCAAAATCGGCTTTTAACGAATCGACAACGTCAAGTGCAAGTGAGGCGTTGCGGCGGTCGAATAGCGATGAGTAGTCGCCCAAGGCATCGCCGACAAAAAGCAAAATTTCATGAGTTTCAGCCACTTGCGCACGACGGCTATCTTTACACGAACCTTCACCGGGCGCAATGGTCAATAAGTTAGCTGAATCAGTTGGCATTCCCGCTTCCGACAGATTTCTGAGTGTTGTATTACGCTCATTATCAGCACGATTCGATATAAAATACACATCAACGCCTTGTTGTTTCGCGAAATTTACAAATTCAACCGCTCCGGGCAATGCAATGGCGCAAGCGCGGTTAGTCCAACAATGCCAAAGGCTGTCGCTGTATGGTGTGTTATCGGCAACCATTCTGGCTTCAAACGGGCTGTTGTCAAGCACCGTTTCGTCAATGTCGAGCACCACAGCAGGATGTTTGTCGCCTTTGTAGTTTTTCAAATTTTCAGTCAGAGCCAACTGCGCCATGCGGTAGGCTTGATAATAGCAAGCGCGCATCTCAGCCGATTGCTGATACCAGGCGGCGGCAAGCAACAAATGGTTCTGATTTTCGGCCTCAACATCGTTTTTTTGTTGACAGCACGACGCCGCAATCGTCACCAAAGCTCCAAAAATGAATATCTTTTTCATAATAAGTAAATTACGGATTCAAATGATAATTCAATTCAAAGAATTTTCTATATCGGTCGATATTTCTATCGTTAAGCAGTTTTTCGTAATTCGATTTTGAAATTATGTAATGCCGATAGCTATCGCTTGTAA
>CALBPW010000177.1 GCA_937899145.1 uncultured Bacteroidota bacterium | reverse complement strand
GCACGCATTGCATTGTTTTGCAACAAGTCATGCGTCTGTTGGATATTGTTGGTCAGTTGCGGAAAGTTCATTGCCGTTTATATTTTATTACATTCAGTTGTTGTTCATTTTTTTACTCGCTTGAAGTTGTGAAATCCGTATTTGTCATTTCGGCATTCATTACTTTTTATACAAACGCTATAATCAACACAATTTTAGTTGCTATGTTTTTTATAATCTGCAATTATTAGTTAATAATCTTATTTGAACAAACAAAGATAGCAAAATACAGATTTGCCATCTTTGAAATAGTTACTAAAAATGCAATCTTGCACCTAATCTTCTGACACATCGCGCAAAGCACCATTTTCCATAAAATAATGAAAATCAAATCATTCCATCACTTCTCTTCGCCATGGTCGGCGAGTATGGATTCAAGATAAAAGGCTTTTGTGGTAACAATCTTTGTCGATTGCGGCATGTCGTCGGTAAAGGTTGGTTGACAAACCTAATTTTACCAATTGCGCTATCATTTGTCGCAGCACATCAATTTTTTGCTTTTTTGCTTGACTGGTTATATTATTGGTGTTATATTATTGATTTATAAATATTTATTTATAATCTTGTTTTTCAGAATATTCTGACTAATTTTACAATCACTAAAAACGTAGAAAATGAATGCTACTATCGACATCAGTTATAATCAGATTCTAACGCTTTTGCAACAACTGCCTATTCGCTCACAACTGAAAATCGGCAAGGCTTTGACACGCAACAATATCCGAATTGAAATGAATTATTTTTTGGAAACATTCCAAACCGATGAACTTTCAGAAGAAGAGATATTGGCTGAAGTAAAAGCCGTAAGACGCGAACGTTATGCGACGAAAAACTAAAATCAGAGTTGTTGTTGACAACAATTGTTGGATTAGTTTCCTTATTGGCAGACGTTTGACCAAACTCGTTGATTTATTGAGCAACGAGCGTGTGATTCTTGTAATATGTAACGAGTTGCTTGCCGAATTGCGCGATGTGACCTCCCGACCAAAATTTGCAAAATATTTCACTCCATCTAATGTAGAGTTGCTTATTGAGTTTATGCAAATCATTAGCGAAACCGTTGAACCCCAAAAAACTATTACTCTTTGCCGAGATGCCGCCGACAATTATCTGCTTGCACTTGCTTCCGAAGCAAAAGCCGACTATCTGATTACAGGCGACGCTGATTTGCTCGTTCTCAATAAAGTTGAACGTTGCCAAATTGTCGATGTTAGTACATTTGAACATATCATCAGTTAATTATTCCACGCTATCCACTTTATCGACTCTGCTTTCACGAATATCGTCAATTGCCTCGTCTATACCACATTTTCTCTTTTTTTGAGAAACCTTAGCAAAGAAAACTAAATAGATTAGCATTCAAGCATTTGTGTCTGGCTTAATATTGCAAGCACTATTTGAAAAATCGTGAAGCGAAGATATAATAATCTCATATTCGCCCAATTGCTCTTCAAACATCCACTTTCTCACTCCTCTTCGCCATGGTCGGCGAGTATGGATTCCAAATAGAACGCTTTTGCGGTAACAATTTTTGTCGATTGCGGCACTTCGTCGGTAAAGGTTATTTGTGTGTAGCCCTGCTGGCTGATGCCCGTAACAACTTCTTGTTTACGGAATGTGTTCGAGTCGAGGCTGACGAAGACGTATTTTCTGTTCGCACTCATCACGATTGCCTCATCGGGCACGGCATCGCAAGTCTGGTTGTCGCAATGAATGGCGGCCGAGACGAACATGTTGGGCAACAATGTTTTGCCTTCTGCCGACAAAATGTCGATGTGAACCAAGGCGGATTTCGACTTGTCGTCGAGTGTTGCGGTTATGAACGACACTTTGCCCGTAAGCGATTCGTTGTCTGATAGTTGCATAGAAACTTCCTGCCCCACGTGTATGCGTGAGATGTCGGTTTCAAAAACATTGACATCGGCATGGAGTGACTTGTTGTCGTATATTTTCATCAATATTGTTTCGCTGCTGAGGTAGCTGCCCGTACTGATTAAAATTTCGCCCACGATGCCCGTGATTGGTGCACAGATCGGTGCGCTATTTGAGAATTTGCCTTCCGCAACCTGACTGCTGCTGATGCCGATTTGCTCCAACTGTATGCGCAGACCTTGCTCGGTGGCTGCCGCCATGTCGTATTCCGCCTGAGCCTGCTGTAGGTTCTTCTCAACGCCCGCACCTTGGTCGCGAATCTCCTGCTGACGTTGCAAAGTCTGCTTTGCCAAGGCAAGTTGGCGAGTTGCTACCAAATAGTCTTTTTGCAGGGCGACAATTTCGGTGTTCTCCACCATGGCAACGATTTGACCTTGCCGCACTGCCTGACCCTCCTTCACCAAAATGTTTTTTGCAACGCCCGAAACGAGCGACGACACTTCGGCACGGTTTTGAGGCGACAGTTTCAGAGTGCCCGTGGCATTGATTGTGCCCGAAAGTTGCCGGCGTTCAATCTCGCCTATCTTTATGCCTACGGTGCTGATTTGCTGGTCGGTAAGTTCCACAATGTTTTCTTGAGCGTCGGACTCTTCTTGTTCGTCCTCGGCTTGCTTGGGTGCGCCGTTACATGCCGCAAGGCACAGCGCAAAGATGTAATATATTGCTTTTTTCATAACTATTGTTGTTGACCTTTAATGAAATTCAGTTTGATTATTGCCTGATTGAGAGCATCGGTAGCCTTGGCGTTGTCCATTTCTATTTCGAGGGCAGCGTTGAGGTTTTGAATATGCTCGATGTATGATATTTCGCCCAGATTGTACTCGGTGCGCGACAGTTGCCTCATTTCACGGGCTGCGGGCAGACCTTCCGATTTATAGTAAAGGTATGATTCTGTGGCAGTTTCGACGGCAGTGGTCGCTACCGAAAGTTCGGTTTCCGATTTGCGTTGCATAGCTTCGGCGTTCGTCTGAGCGATGTCGAGGTCGATTTTTGCCGCCTTCTTCTGCGATTTTGTCGCACCGAAAAATAGTGGCAAGGCAACTCCTACTTCAAAGCCCATCCAGTTGCCTTTTTCGTATCGCGAGCGGTCGACATCGTAAGGGTTGATGCCCGAAATGACAAGCTGGCTGCTGACTCCCACCGTCAGTTCTGGTGCAAAGCCTTGCTTAGCCAACCGCAACTCTTGTTCGCTGCGGATACGCTCGTTTTCCGCAAGTTTTCCTTGTGGCGTGGTGGCGAAATTGTAGCTGTCGGCTGAAAGCGAAACGCACTGAAAACTATCGGTGGCGACAATTTTTTCGCTGGTGTTCATCAACTCTTGCAACCACGACGAGGCGGCGTTTTTTTCGTTTTTAGCCTCACGAAGCCGCATCTGATTTTCCGACTTCATGCGCTTGGCGTTGAGCAGTTCAAGACGGTTGGCGTTGCCGTTGTTGAAGTGAATTTCCGCCATGTTGACAAACTCGTTGATGACGGAGTCGTTGCTCATAAGCAGAGCCTCGATATTTTGCCACAAGAGCAGTGTGCAGTACGCTTCGCAGACATTGTGTTCGAGTTGCGCTTCAGCAATAAGTCGGCGGCTCTCCTCAACCTGAGTGTTGGCCTTCAGAAGTTTTTTCTTCCGGGCATAGACGGTCGGGAAATCGAACGTCTGCGAAAGGGTTATGGCATTGTCGGGACTGCCGCCAGAGGTTGGGTCTTGCGAAAGCGTGAAAGAAGTTTTTCCCGGGTCAAAGGCAGAACTTTCCAGCTGTTTGGAGCGTTGCACCTGAAGTTCAGCCGACTTCAATTCTGCGTTGTTTGCTCGTGCCTGCGACAGACACTCCGAGAGCGATTGCGCTTGTGTCAAGCTTGTCAGGCTAAAAATGAGCAATGCAGTGAAGCATAGTTTTCTAAACATAATTCGAATTATTTTCCGCAAAGGTATAGAGGATTGTTTGCAACCAAGTTGCAAAAGCGAGTGAAGGCGCATGTTGGGCGGAAGTTGCCTCACCCTAATATAGGGATTGTCCGTTTTTTTGATTTTTAGTATTTTTGCGTATTTGCAATGTGCACATTCGACAAATGCCCCAAGGGAGCCAATAGGCAAAAAACGCAGGAATTTCCCCTTGCGGTGTATGCAAAGGTTTGGTTGCCAGTCGAGACACAACTTTGGGGTTTGTTCTAAAAAAACTGAAACGTATGTCAAATTTCAACGAAAATACCCGAGTACAAGTTCCTGCGGCACTCCATTTGTGCAAACTGGGATACACATATCTTGACAACATAAACGTCATTGATATCCAGACCAATATACTGGTCGATGTTTTCATGGAATCGGTCAAAAGGCTGAATCCATGTATATCAAGTGAAGAGATTTCCATTCTTTTCTCCAAGATTATCAGCATTGCAAACAATGATGACCTCGGAAGAGAGTTCTATCAACTGCTGTCGGCTAACAGTGGCATCAAACTCATTGACTTTGACAATCCGGAAAACAACGTATGGCATGTTACCACAGAACTTCCGTGCGAAAACAAAGAAACCGATGACAATTTCCGCCCCGACATTACTTGTTTCGTGAATGGTCTGCCTTTAGCATTTATCGAGGTGAAGAAGCCTAACAATCATGAGGGAATCCTTGCCGAGCGAGAACGTATCAACAAGCGTATGAGTAGGAGTTGCTTCCGACGTTTCTTCAACCTCACTCAGCTGATGATATTCTCCAACAATCAGGAATACGACAACGACAACCGTGAGCCTATTCAGGGTGCTTTCTACTGCTGCACTGCAAAGGGAAAGGCTTTCTTCAACGTATTTAGGGAGGAGAATAAGCATTTTGTCAACGACTATCCATATATCGAATTGCCCGAAGATGTGGAGAATATGGTGTTGAAACACCGCAACTGCGTAGTCATCAAGAATCTGGAGGAATATCACACCAACAAGCGAGTTGACACACCTACGAACCGCATTCTCACCTCCATGCTGTGCAAAGAGCGCTTCCTTTATCTGCTCCGCTATGGTATTGCATACGTAGAAAAGAAAATCGATCTGGAAGATGGCACCCAAGGAACAGAGT
>CALBPW010000176.1 GCA_937899145.1 uncultured Bacteroidota bacterium | reverse complement strand
TTGTTCCATTGTGTTTGCCTTTTTGCAAAGATAGTGATTTATAAATGTTTGGTACGTATAATTTTGTACAGATAAAGCTGATTGAATTTTGTAACTTTACTTGTTTAGTCTATAGGCTTAGTAATTAATAACCATTTGACAATCACTTTTTTTCACATCCTTGTCCGGCAATTTGTATTTAAGCGGAATCAGGTGCTTACCCGTAATTATTGACGATATGTTATCGGCATTCATAAATGTTTGCACACCAGTAGTTTTGATTTCTCCTTTTGCTAATTTGTTTGCAATATGGCAATTGCAAAAATTCTTGTCAATGAATTTCTGTATATAGTTGTTTATATTATTTTATTACAGCTATTTACGTTATATTTGACATTTATCTATTTTGGCTGTCAAGCAACTCTTTAGTTACTTTTCTGCAGTCGCCTACAACTTACTTTACTAATCCCTGGAAACCCATAAATGCCATTGCAAGAATACCTGCGGTTACAAGAGCGATAGGCATTCCGCGCATTGCTTTGGGGGTCTCTGAAAATTCGAGTTGCTCGCGCAGTCCGGCAAACAGTACCAGCGCAAAGCCGAACCCGATGGCATTTGAGAATGCGTACACAACGCTTTGTAATAAGTTGAAATCTTTTTGAATAACCAATAATGCAACGCCTAAAATGCAGCAGTTGGTGGTGATTAGTGGCAAGAAAACGCCAAGTGCCGAATAGAGCGATGGCGATACTTTTTTTAGCACAATTTCAACCATTTGCACAAGTGCGGCGATTATCAATATGAAGGTTATTGTACGCATATATTCAAGACCGAATGGCTTGAGTATGCAAGCGTTGGCAAGGTAGGTAACAATGGTTGCGAGCACAAGTACAAAGGCTACAGCACCCGACATTCCGAGGGCAGTGCTAACTTTTTTCGACACGCCAAGGAATGGGCATATTCCTAAAAATTGCGATAGTACAATATTGTTTACAAATACTGCTGCTATAAACATCAATATATATTCCATGGTTCAGTTTTTTATTGTTTGCGTAATTTGTTGACAAGAGCTATGAGGAATCCGAGTGCTATAAACGCTCCCGGTGCAAGTACGAATAGTAGCATTCCGTAGCTTTCAGGGTAGATGGCAAAGTTGAATATTTTGCCAGTTCCAAGCAGCTCGCGGATGCAGCCAAGTAGCGTTAGTGCCACAGTAAAGCCAAGTCCGATGCCAAGTCCGTCGAAGATTGATGGTACGGCGTTGTTTTTGGCGGCAAATGCCTCTGCGCGGCCAAGTACGATGCAGTTTACGACAATCAGCGGAATGAATAAGCCAAGACTTGCGTAAAGGGCTGGAACGTAGGCTTGCATCAGCATTTCAACCATTGTTACGAAGGCGGCAATAACTACAATGTAAGCGGGTATGCGCACTTTGTCGGGAACAAGGTTTTTGATTAGCGAAATAACTAAGTTTGAGCAGATTAGCACAAAGGTTGTTGCTAATCCCATGCTCATACCATTTATGGCCGACGATGTTGTGCCAAGCGTTGGGCACATACCTAACATCAAAACAAATGTTGGGTTTTCTTTTATCAAGCCATTGACTAATATTTTCAGATTGTTATTCATTTTCTACGTCCTCCTTTGCGGTTTGTGTTGCGCCAGTATTGGCATCGGTTTTTGGTTTCTGATTGGCGGCCGCGTAAGCATTATATGCTGTCCTAACCGATTCAAGGAATGCCCTTGAACTGATGGTTGACGCTGTGATGGCATCAATCTCGCCAGATCGGAAGAGCACACGTCTGAACTCCAGTCACTA
>CALBPW010000175.1 GCA_937899145.1 uncultured Bacteroidota bacterium | reverse complement strand
AGAGCCGCAAAACCTTGCGCCACAAAAAAAGCCACCCCTATGCGGAGTGGCTTTTTTGCATCTTATATATTTAATTCTTTTATAGCGATTTCTGTAAGTTTTTGTTTCACATCATCATCTGAGGGCGGATTATCAATAGTATAATCAACGAGTTCTGTATAGTCAACATCATCAAAATAGCAAAGTTGCGAACGAAATAGTTTCTCAGAGTATAATTCACCAAATATTTCGTTTGCGCGATTTGATATTTCTTTAATCGTAAAGTGTTGCTTTAATATAAAATATAAGTCAACATAATCTTTCCATTTTGAATGTCGCCCAAGTGCGTATGCTTTCATTGCAGATAAATCGAGCAACGATGGCAACCGAAAATATCTTTCAAAATTATTGTTTGCCTTTATCTCGAATGGATATTGAAAAAATGTGATTTTCACATTGTTGACCATCAAATTCAATTGTTCTTGAACACGGCGTGTTACAGAATAAGGAAAGGCTGTAGTTCTTATTTTATCAAGATTCTTTTTATGATTTACTGATGAAAGTTTAAACAAATCGAAATCAATTGACCGGCGATGACCAATATATAGGGCAATTGCTGTTCCGCCTACAAGGTAGTATTCGCGTTTAAATTGTTCCATTAGTGGCAGCAATTCTTTCTGATTACTATTTAAAATTCCGCTATACATATTTTTTCAAGACTAAAGAAAAAAAATGGTATATTTCAGGGTAATAATTTGCTTTTTGCCGACCTTTTGCCGAAAAGAATATTTTGGCTACATGTTTTGCGCCAAGTGTTGAAATAAGTTCCTGACAATCAGCAAGTGTGCCATTATTAAAGATTGTTTCTATCAAAAGGGCATCGCTAATGTTTTGTTTTTGGTTTTCTGGTGTGTACCAAAACAAATTTTTGTGCTTTTCTATTATTGCCGAACGTGTCATAATATTGTTGTTAGTGCAAATATACAACATTATTTGCCGGCAATATAGATGTTTATGTTAATAAATAATCCGCCATTCGCTTACAAAAACATGTTTGCCGCTCCATGTGTTTACCGTGCCGCAAAACCTTGCGCCACAAAAAAAGCCGCCCCTATGCGGAGTGGCTTTTTCTTATCATCCGATGATGCTACAAATTGCACATCATAGCATCAAGTTTTATAATGTTTACCCTTGGAAAATTCAGGTTCTGAAGCACATCAAAATGATGGTCGTCAGTTACAACAAAATGTGCATTAGCTGCTATTGCGCAATCAACAAATTTATTGTCATCAGGGTCTTCTTTTATAATATCAAACTTGTAATATGGTGTTACAAATAATGTGTTTGGGTTGTTAATTATAACATTAACGGCTAATGAAGCAAACGTTGAAGTGGTTTTTTGCTCTAATATTTCAGCATATTCTGATAGTATTTCGTTGGTAACACATAATTGATTACGGCCATCTATCAGCGAGCGCCACAATTCATGATACCTGCTACGATGAGAAATACACTGAATAACCGTATTAGTATCAAGAACAAGTTTCATTGTTATTGTTGTGCTTTTTTGGCATGAAAATCCTCATATCGCATCGAGTCAAGTTTCTCTTGATTCAAAACACCTTCGTCCCATAGTTTATCAGCTTCAGCATCAAGGCGCGATTGAAAATATTGGGTTAGTATCGTTTGTATTTCGCGCGCATAAGATTCGCTATTATTAAAGGAGAATAGTTTTAGCAAGTGTTGCTGAGTTGGTGTCAGAATAGCAGGTTCCATATCCATAAATTTTGATTGTAAAGTTATGAAAAAAACAATAGATATAGATTATCACAAAAAACGTGTTTGCAGAGCCGCAAAACCTTGCGCCACAAAAAAAGCCACCCCTATGCGGAGTGGCTTTTAAAATTAAATGGTATTTAATTACTATTTAAATGCCTCTGAAATATCGATTTTGATTGTGCCTTTTGAGTTAATAACAACACCGCTCAAAGTAACAGTCATATCATCTTTCTTTGTTACTGTATAAGTAGCGATGCATTTAGTTGTGGTGATAACAGCAGTTTCATAAACTTTCGCATCTGCTAAAGTTGAAGCAATGCCAGCATCAGCTTTGGCTACTTTCAAACCTTTTGCTGAAGCAATTGTAAGGTCTTCTTGCAAGAAAATCTCAATGCTGTTAGCAATAGCAGTATCAGTGATTTTACCATCAGCATAAAAATCTTTCAGCATATAGCATTTTTGGTCAACCAAAGAGATTTGTGAGCCAAGAGTAGTGTTAGAACCAGTACCTACTTCAAAACTATATGCATCACCTACTTTTTCTGTAACTTTCTTGTTAAAACGAGTATTTGCAGTAAGAGTGTAAATAGCTACAGGTATTTTGCCAGACGCAAGAGTTGAAGTCCACTCTTTTCCATCTTCAGTTTTTGATTTTTCTGTGTCAGTAAGCAAATCATAAACAGTACCATCTTCTGCGGTTAAAGAAAATTCTTTAAGTTTGGTATTGGTAGTTACTGTACCTTCAATAATGATAGTACCATCAGATTGTGCGATGGCTTTAACATCTACAGCTGAAATTTTAGAATTTTGCTCGGTGATTAATTCATCATCGTCGTCATCTTCCTCGCAAGCTGTGAAAGTTGCTGTTGTAAACAATGCAGCCATTAGGGTTGCAAATAAGAATCTCTTTTTCATTTTTTTTAAATTTTAATTAATAAATAAAGTTTGTTTTTTAACAGAAACACAAATGTAACGCACATTTTGCTTTTTGCAAGTTTTTTCGTTGTTTTTTGTTTTATGATGTGGGGCATAAAAAATGATGCCAATTAAGACTACAGGCAATGGATCAAAAACAACTGCGAAAAACGTAAAAAACACGAAAAAACGTTATCCTTCCAAATCGCGCATCATCAAAAAGTCTTTTAGCTGAATATGCTGAACGGTGCTGGTCGAAAAATCGTTGTCGTCGTTGGTGATAAGAATTTTCTTGCGAGAATTGTCAATAGTATTGAAAACGGCAAATTCGCGCTCGTATGCTTTTTCTTCCACAATGCTATAGGCAACCTGCAAAAGGTACTCTTTTCCGTCTTTTTCGGCCAAAAAGTCAATCTCTCGCCCGTCAGCATTAAAAACAGTTATGTTATAGCCCATAAAAACAAGTTCGTTATATACCACATTTTCAAGATTATGCGTTATATCGAAACGGTTGTTTGGCCGACGGATTGAGTTGAAGGCAACATCTTCGTCATAAAGTTTGACATAAAAATTTAGTTTGCGTTTTGCTTTTGTCGAGAATTGTGGAATTTTTCGGATAATATACGCCTCTTCTAAATAATTGAGATATTTTGTTATTGTATTTATCGAACAATCAACGTGTTGCGATTTCATATAATTGCAGATGGAATTGGTGCTGAAAATGCGTGCGTTTGAAATAAGCACATAATCGGCAAATTTTCGGAAGAAATCTTGTTTACGGATTTTGTAGCGGTTAATAATGTCGTTAACTACAATTGTTTCGTCCAAATCGTTCAAGTAGCGGAGCATATCGGCTGTTTGTTTAAATTCAAAGCGTTTTGGGAATCCGCCATATATTAAATAATCGCTTACCGATGCGCTATAGCCAAGTATATTGGCGTATTCAACAATTTCTTTATAAACGAAAGTGCGAATATTGAACGACACATACCGCCCGCTCAATTGGCTTGTAAACTCACGCGACAGCAATTTCGAGTTTGAACCAGTAACGAAAACAGATGTATTTTTAAGTCGAAGCGAGCGGCAAGCCACATTCCAATCTTTTACCATTTGTACTTCGTCTAAAAAAACATACCATTTGCAGGTTGGTGCTGTCTTCATTTCGCCCTCAATATAATCTATTAGTTCGGCGTCGGTTTTTATTTTTATTGATGTGTGTCTGTCTTCAAAATTCAGGTATATGACTTTATCTGTTGTTAACCGGATTTCGCTCATAACTTGCTCAAGCACAACTGATTTTCCACACCGGCGAATGCCTGTTATGATTTTAATAAGGTCGGTTTCATAAAACGGCCGTATTTGCGCAAGATAGTTTTCTCTTTTTATCATAATTACTACTGAAAACTTTTTCAAAAAAAACAAAAATTTTCAGTAGTACTGAAAACTTTTTTCAAAAAAGGCAAAAGTTTTCAGTAGCTAAAGATTGGCGTTAACTGATTGGATCCGCCAACTGCAATGTTCTTAACTAATCAGTGTTTTTGTCGGCATCGGCTCGCGCCTTGCTGTTATTAACCACACCAACACCCACAAACACCATTGCGGCTGCCACAATTTTTCCGAATGATAGAGTATCCATTCCGATGTAAATGCTGACACAGGCTGCGATTACGGGTTGCAGATAGCTGTACATGCCGACAAGTGTCGGGCGCAGCCGCTTCTGTCCAAATGGAATTAAGAAGTAGGAGATGAATGTTGCGAAAACCACCAAGAAACCAATATCGAGCATCAGTTTTGGTGTAAATTGCGAATAATTAGTTGACACTATGTCAGATGCTCCAAATGGCAATGCGGCTATCATCGAGACGGTAAACATCCATTTCATAAACGTAACAACATTGTAACGCGAAATAAGCGGACGGAAAATTCCTAAATAAAGGGCGAAAAACAGTCCGTTCAGTATCATCAGCGCAATGCCAAGCGGTGTTGATTTATCGACAGCGCCACTGTCGTAAACCGAGTTGAAAATAAGGAAGATAACACCAGAAAAACTTATCAGCACGCCGCCGACTTTTTTTAGTGTAATAGGTTCTTTCAGGAATATCGCCGACACAAACATTGTCATAATGGGTGTCATGGTGGCGACAATGGTGGCGTCCATTGGTGTGGTGATGGTGATGGCTTTCAAGAACGAAATTTGTGTCAAGAATAGCCCTAACATCGATGCTATGAAGATGCCGCACAAATCGCGCAACGGCACTTTTTCTTTGGGTGTGAAGATTGATATTATCCAAAACAATGTTGCCGCACCAACTGAGCGTATGCAAAACAAAAACATCGGCGAAAGCAGATGACAGTTGGCGATATCTTTGCAGACAATGGTGTTGACACCAAAAATAACGTATGCGAAAAACGACGCTAAATGCCCTAATATCAAATCTTTAGATTTCATCGGTTGTGTTTCTTTTTAGTTGTGCAATGTTAATGAGATTTTAGAAAATGTTGAGAGATTGATATTGGGCAGAAACAAGAGTTTAAATTGTAACTTCGAATAGTGCGAAAAACACAGAAAACATTTTGCTGTTAGTTGTCTTAAAAAATGGAGTCCGACTTTTTGGTTAAAATCGGACTCCATCGGTTATAATTTTTTGTTTTATTCGGCTGTTGTTGTCCGAAGTGAAAAAGCGGTTACAACAGTGCATTAATTTTTTCGGCAATAACCGGTTTTGCGGCCGCGCCCACTTGTTTGTCAACCACTTCGCCATTTTTGAAGAAAAGCAATGTTGGTATGTTACGGATACCATATTTGACCGGTGTGTTTTCGGCATCGTCAACATTCATTTTCACAATTTTCACTTTGCCTTCAAAATCTTTCGAAAGTTCCTCAACTATTGGCAGAAGCATTTTGCATGGTCCGCACCATTCAGCCCAAAAATCCACTACAACAGGTATGTCCGATTTTAGTACAACTGATTCAAAATCAGCATCATTAATCATTTGTGCCATAATCTATGTGTTTAAGTTTTACATTTTTTCAAAAGTATATTTTTTAGTGATAATTTCATTAAAAAAGTCCTTGTGAATTTGACGAGCAATGTCATACACAACTCTTCTCAAACCGATTAGAGTTGAATCTGGTGATAAAAAAAAGTAGAGACGCAAAATTTGCGTCTCTACATTGCGGGTTATCAATTGGTTATTATTGTTTTACAATCTTATATGTTACCCCGTCTGATGTTGTGAGCAGATAAATGCTGCTCTTGAATTCTGATAAATCAATCAGGTATGATGCCGCATTTTCTTCTTTGCGCAGCACTTTACCGGCAGTGTTTGTCAGTGTGTATGAAAATTCTTTATCGGCATCTACTGTTACAAATTGTGTTGTCGGATTTGGATAGATGTTAAGATTATTGATGGCCTTTGCGTTAATGGCAGTCTGCAGATAGATGGTGTCGGTATTTGTAATGTAAATAGTATCCGCTTTTGTAATGTAAATGGTGTCGTGGATTGAAACTATTTTCACATCTTTATAAAGAGTATCATGAATTGTTGTACTTTGCGGAATAGCAGCAAAGTTGGCAATTAAGTCAGTATTGCGTGTTATGGTTAAGTTGCGTAGTACATCGGTGTTGCCATCGCTCCAATTTATAAAGCGGTAACCTTTTTTGGCCGCGGCAATAAATAGAGTCGAATCGCCATGTGTAACCGTTTGATTTTCAATAAAAACATAACCAAAGTCAGTGTTATTTGCTGAAGCTGACACATTATATTCATTGAGAGCAAATACCGCTGTTAATGTAGTATTGCCTGTAACAATGTAACTGCGTGGGTTGTCGGTATTTCCGTCGCTCCATCTTACAAAATGATAGCCTGTACTTGGTGTGGCTGTAAGTGTTGCAGTGTCGCCATAATTATATGTTCCATAGCCCGTAACAGCTGAATATGTCTCTGTGGTTTTTACAGTCTCAATAACAGTCTCATAGTTTACTTCAATTCTTATGTTACGCATTAAGAGTGTAGCGGCAGTACGTGCGATTGATGCGTTAACAGCAAATGTACGAACACCACTTTTTGAAATCTCAAATGCCTCATCGGTGTATGTTTGCCATTCACCTACTCTTGCGGTAAGTTTGTCCCAACCTTTCCAATCAAGGTAGTAGTGGGGATCGCCATGCTCTTGAGCATTGAATACTACGGAGTCACCATCGCTGGCATATTCAAAATAAATTGAAACAGGTGTGCCTGCACTGAGTGTATCGTCAGAAATTACAAAGAAGAACTGTGAATCCCAATCGTTATAGTCATTTGCATACGTCTGAAGATTGTATACGCCATCTTCCGGCACTTGCAACTCAGCAAAAGGTCCATCCGGGTTGTTTGATTCCCAACGCCAAATTTCACCAGCTTTTGTTCCTTCTGGATTTGGAATACCTGCAGTTGTGACTGTAATACCACTTCCACCACCAGTACCAGTAATGTAATATCTATTTGGAGCAAATACCGCTGTTAATGTAGTATTGCCTGTAACAATGTAATTGCGTGGGTTGTCGGTATTTCCGTCGCTCCATCTTACAAAATGGTAGCCTTCGTTTGGTGTGGCTGTAAGTGTTGCAGTGGCGTCGGTCATGTAAATTCCGCCACCAGCAGCGGAACCGTTTTCATCGGCTAAAATAGTAATAGGAATGAGAGATTGCCCATCGGTTAAGCAGTACGCCACAAGTTGTAAATCACCAGCTACAATAACAGTGCGGGGGTTATCAGTGTTGCCATCGCTCCATTGTGCAAATGTATAGTCATCGTTGGGCGTTACGGTGAGTGTTATGGTGTCGCCAAGTGGATAAGTGCCGCCACCAGAAACTGTTCCGTTGAGTGCGGTTGCGTTTATGAATGGCATTTCAGTATCTATCACTAAAGTTATGTATCCTGAACTATTATCAGAATAATAACCAGCACCAATGTAGTATGTGCTGCCAGCAGTAAGATTGTATGTCATTCTGAAATTGTTACCACTACCCCCATCATCATTATATGTTAATTGGTTTTTATCTGCATCGAGCAGGTAGCCGTAGGTATCGCTTGAGCCTTCAGTGTAAAAAATGTATTCACCTGAATGTGTTGGGATGAAAACGCAATTGTCGGTTTCGCGCCCTTCGGCATAAACAGAATTAGAGCCAATAAACACCTCGAATGCATCAGCCCACACGGGTGCATCGGCAGTATCAGGCTGCTCGTAGTAAGCTGTTATCTTGCCAATGTAAATCTCGATGTTGGTAATTGAATTCCAGTCGTCGGTGTTTTGTCCAAAGAATTGTATTTGATTTACTACATCGCCAGAATTGTAATCGCCAGTAACCTGGTTTGTGCCTACGCTATAGCCGGTGAAGAATCCTGCAGACGAGCCGTTGGTCATGAACTGAGCCGAACCATTAACTGCATCGTCGGCATAAGTTGAGCTGTTCCTAACAATCAGACTTCCCTTAACCTTGTTGTACTCGCCAACATTAAACCACTCGTTGATATCAACGACCTGATCCCATGTACCGTCGGTTACAACCTTCATGTATTTGGCACCATCCACCTCAACAATCTCGTAGATCTCGTCGGTGTAGTCCTCAAGTTCGTAGTCGGCAGGGTCGAATACTACTGTTGGGTCGTCGGTGAGTGCCGACTTCAATGTTACAGTGCTAACATACAATGTGTCGCCTGATACTGGAGCCCAATTCCAAGTGTTTTGGCCTGAGAATTGAATTTGATGAATCTCAGTGAGTGCTTTGTTGCTGAAGTTATTCGATACTTCAACCAGCTCTTTGCAGCTCTCGTATGCCGTACCGGCACCGCATGTAATATTAACTGTTTGAGTAGCATCCCACGAAGCCTCAACTTGGTCGGCCTTAAGTGTGTCGTTGGCCTGAACGTTGAAGTTGATGGTTTTTCCTTCAGGAATAGTTGTAAATGCCGAAGCCATTATTTTGGCCTGTAAGCCAGCATAGCCAGAAGTTGACACTGTTGCAATGTCGACAGCTGAGTTCCAACCGTCGAGGACAATCTGACGATAGTACTCGTCACCAATCGTTACAAGCGTACCAATTGAGGCATTTTGGGGTTCGAACAATATGCCCGGAGCATAAACTAATTTAACCACGCCAACCCACAATGTGTCACCTGTGGTTGGACCGTAGTTGGTTGTCTCTTGACCAAAGAATTGAAGTTCATTAATCTGAGTCATAACATTTTCGTCAAACGAGCCACGCACTGTAACAAAATTAGCTGCGGCTGTTGAGGCTGTTGAGGCACTGCAAATACTGTTAACCATCTGAGTAGGATCCCACGAAGCCCCAACTTGGTCAGCAACAAGAAGGTCGTTGGCCTGAACAGCGGCATTAATGCCCCATCCTTCAGCAATAGAGGAGTTGCCCATGGCGAATTTGAATGTTGCCTCAATGCCTGCGCAATTGATAGTTTTAACAACCTCGGGCAAGGTGTAGCGTGAGTTCCATCCATTAAGAACTACCTGTAAATACTTGGTATTGTCCAATAAAACAATCTTGCCAGAGCCAACAGAGTCGCCCTCCGCAAAATCGGCAGGATCAAACAGCACCTGCGCTTGTGCAAATCCTGCAAAAAGCACACACGCCAGAAAAGTAGAAATACGTTTTTTCATACTTATATTGTTTTTAAAAAGTTAGTAATTAAATATTTATGTTGATTATAAATGAATCGGCCACACACATAAAAGCCCCTACGCACTGTATGAGCTATTTATAATGCTTAAAAATATGTATTAAGGAATACCGAAACGACACAAATAACTATAACTTGCTGATATACAGTAAGTTATACGGGGGGGGGTAATTTTGTGCTGTTTCATTTTATGCAGTTAAATATGAGTACAATTTTAACATATAAAATGATATGTACAAGCTGATTTTCAGATTTTTTGACGACCGACCACGGCTCTTTCATTTAAAAAAATCCCCAAAACATTTGCTATTCTGAAAAAAAATTACATCAGCAGAGAGAATATAGCGGTGCAGGAGCACCGCGAGTGTTC
>CALBPW010000174.1 GCA_937899145.1 uncultured Bacteroidota bacterium | reverse complement strand
ACGTCAATCGAACAGCTTAAAGGCAAACGCGTGGCAGTCGGCGCGGCAGGTTCGGGCGCAGAGGCGAATGCGCGTCAAATCCTTGCCGCTTACGGTCTCACCTACGACGACATTGACGAACAATTTCTTTCCAAGCTGCTTCTGCGATATGCCTTTTTCTATTCTCAGCTTTCGTAAGGTCTCCGCAAATAACGAATTCAAGTAACACACCCCCATTTTAGATTTATTTATATTATAAATCAAAGAATCAGTTAAAACAAGAGAATTTGTAGAAAAATTATCCATTTCTCTCCACAATCCTTTGGGTACATAAAGTCCGTAGTAAGAACGATTCAAAGAGAAAGTCTTTTTCTCGTTTCCGTCATCCAAAATGACATCAAAACTTCCCGACAAAGCGACAATAAACTCCTGGTTTTCTTTATATGCATGGCTACCTCTAAACTCACCGCCAGGCACATCGTAAATCCAATACGTGCGTTCAATCTTAAAAGGAATATCTTTAAACTCCTCAATAATTGAAAGATTGCCGCGAGGGTCGTTGACTTTTGATAATGGAATTATTTTTACGTCTAAAAGTGTCATTTTTAATAAATATCAAATAAGTTATTGTTTACAACGAGATAAGTTTTCCACGTCGGACACCATGAATTTGTATGCTAACAATTTGTGATTCATATTTTTGAAGTTTAGATTTTCTGTTTTATAAAGTGTACTGTCTAATTATTTCACAATCTAACCTAACACAAGTTTTCATTTGTCAGTATGCTATTCCGCGAAAAAGCACTGCCAATTTTGTGCGGTAAAAGTGTTTGAAAAAGTATTAGTTATGTGCAACTTTGAAGAATGTTGCTGTCGGCAAGAGCAAAAAAGGCATTAAGAACACACACACATCATTTTTGTATCTCCTTTATCACTTCGTCCACAATAATATGCTCTTTCCGAGTCATGTGTCTAATTTTATAAATACAAATTTACTTTTTTCATGCCATACCCCATCTTACTTCTACACTAAATGTGCACGGCATTATACGCTTATAATTCACTTTTTCCTACAGCTTCGCCACTGTCGGGTGCAAGGTTGCATCGGCATAATGGCATAAACAAAAGTAACAAAAACCGCATACAAGTTTTTATTATGTAGCAAAATATTGATTTTGTTATGCTACAAAAAAATTGGCGAACTAAATATTTTTAATTCGCCAATTAATTGATTTGCAATTTAATAATTTACCGAAACAGCCAATCAGAGTACAATATTGACAATCTTGTTTGGCACAACAATAACCTTTTTTGGCGTTTTGCCGTCGAGCCATTTTGCGGCAAGCTCATGCGCCAATGCCGTTTCTTGAACTTGCTGTGTAGGAGTGTCAACTGGCATCTCAATTGTGAATCGTGTTTTTCCGTTGAACGAGACAGGATATTTGACAGAGTTTTCAGTCAGTTTCGTCTCGTCTAATTCAGGCCAAGGCTCGTATGCCAACGACTCTTTCCCGCCATACATCTGCCACAACTCTTCGGCTAAGTGCGGAGCAAATGGAGCAAGAATTTTGGCGAAGTTACGGGCGGTTTCTTCTGACACTTTTTTTGCCTTATAGCAAGCGTTGGTGAAAATCATCATTTGCGATATGGCTGTGTTAAATCGCAGATTTTCAATATCATCAGCTACTTTTTTGATTGTGCGGTGCAGTTCTTTTACAACGGCATCGTCATCTTGTAAGCCTGCAACCACGTTTTCTTTCTCGCTGAAGAACCGGAATACGCGCGCAAGGAAGCCAAAAACGCCCTTCACACCATTTTCAGCCCATGGTTTGACGGCGTCGAGCGGACCCATAAACATCTCGTACAAGCGCAAGCTGTCGGCTCCGTAGTGGGCAACAACATCGTCGGGGTTTACCACGTTTTTCAGCGATTTCGACATTTTAGCCACAATCTGACGAAGTTCCTCACCCGTTTCTTTGTGGAAGAATTTGCCATCGCGCTCTTCAACTTTGTCCGAAGTGATTTTTGCGCCAGCCTGTGTCTCGTAGGCAAATGCCAATATCATTCCTTGGTTGAATAGTTTTTGGTATGGTTCATCGGTATGGACAATGCCTAAGTCGAACAGAACTTTATGCCAAAAACGGCTGTAGAGCAAGTGCAGTACTGCGTGTTCGGCACCGCCAACGTACAAGTCGACAGGCAGCCAGTAGTTTTCAGCTTCAACTGAGAACGGTGCCGAGTCGTTTTGCGGGTCGGTGTAGCGCAAGTAGTACCAGCACGAGCCAGCCCATTGCGGCATGGTGTTGGTTTCGTAGCGGCCTTTCCGTCCGTTTTTGTCAACCACGTTAAGCCATTCGGTGGCGTTTGCCAATGGCGATTCGCCGGTGTCGCTTGGCTCGTATTTGGTAAGTTCGGGCAATGTGTGCGGAAGGTCTTTTTCGTCAACCATCGTAACCTCGCCGTCTTCCCAGTGGATAATGGGGAACGGCTCGCCCCAGTAGCGTTGGCGGCTGAACAACCAATCACGGATTTTGTAGTTGACCGTTGCCTTGCCAAGGTTGCGCTCGGCAAGCCATGCAATCATTTTTTCGATAGCGTCTTTTTTGTTCAGTCCATCGAGGAAGCCTGAATTTACGTGGATTCCGTCTTCGGTCCACGCTTGTTGTTGCACGTCAACTTCCGACTTCAGAACTTCGATGATAGGCAGGTTGAATTTTTTTGCAAATTCCCAGTCGCGCGTGTCGTGAGCCGGAACTGCCATAATTGCGCCTGTGCCGTAACCCATCAGCACGTAGTCGGCAACCCAGATAGGAATAAGCGTGCCGTTGACCGGATTTTTCGCATAACGGCCGGAGAACACGCCAGTTTTTTCTTTCGCCAACTCCGTTCTGTCCAAATCGGACTTCATCGAGGCTTGTTTGCGATATTCGTCAACGGCGGCTTTTTGGTCGGCGGTGGTAATTTGCTCAATCATAGGATGTTCGGGCGAAATAACCATGTATGTTGCACCGAACAATGTGTCGCAACGAGTGGTATAGACAGTCAATTTCGCATCGAGGCCGTCAATTTCAAAATCGACTTCGGCACCTGTCGAACGGCCTATCCAGTTGCGCTGCATATCCTTAACACCAGCAGGCCAATCAAGTGTTTCAAGTCCTTTAAGCAGGCGCTCGGCATACAACGGGATGCGTAACATCCATTGTTTCAGGTTTTTACGATTAACTTGGCAGCCGCATTTTTCGTGCGAGCCATCGTTTAGCACTTCCTCGTTGGCACAAACGGTTTTGCAATTTGGACACCACCAAACTTGTGCGTTGTCGTAATATGCAAGTCGTTGTGAATCAATATATTTTCTAACTTCAGCATTGCCCTTAACTTTAACGTCGGCAGGAATCGGCAGTTCTGATATTGGGCGGCCTTTTTGCTGTTCTTTATCGAACCAAGTGTTGTACAGTTTGATGAAAATCCACTGAGTCCATTTGTAATATTTCGGGTCGGTGGTGTTGATTTCGCGGTCCCAGTCGTAGCTCAAACCGAGCGATTTGATTTGTCGGCGGAATGTGTCGCAGTTCTTTTTTGTTGTGATTGCTGGGTGTGTGCCTGTTTGAATGGCGTATTGTTCGGCAGGCAGACCGAATGCGTCCCAACCCATCGGGTGAAGCACGTTGAAACCGCACATACGTTTGTATCGGCTCACAATGTCGGTAGCAGTGTAGCCTTCGGGGTGTCCAACATGCAACCCAGCTCCCGATGGATACGGGAACATATCAAGTGCGTAAAATTTCGGTTTCGATTTATCTAATACTGTTTTAAATGTTTTGTTGGCTTCCCAATAGGCTTGCCATTTCTTTTCAATTTCAGAAAAATTATAGTCCATCGCTTAAATTTTTAACAAACGGCAAAGTTAAGATTGATTTGTAGATAACAAAAAAAGAGTAATTGTTTAATTGTATAATCGTTGACACGGCTAATCGGTTGAACAATCCATTGATTCAACATCACAAATCGGCACATCTATTCACCAATAAAAAATATTATTTCGTAAATGATAAAAACAATTACATTTGCACGTTTTACGAAAAAATATCATTTATGGCAAAAAATAATGTTAAAGACCAACAACCGGATGGTTTAGAGAGTGTTGAACAAACCTTAAATCGCACCGAACTTTTTATTGAGGATAATAGGAATATTATCATGTATGTTGTACTTGGTGTTGTAGCTGTGATAGCTATCTTCTTTGCATTCAGGCGTTTCTACATCGAGCCTAAAAATAACGAGGCAAGTGCCGCAATGTATGTTGCCGAGCAATATTTCCAGAAAGACTCATTCAATTTGGCTCTAAATGGCGATGGCAACAACGATGGTTTCCTTGATATAATTGATGAGTACGGAATTACAAAAACAGCAAAATTGGCTAACTATTACGCTGGTTTGTGCTTTATGTATGGCGGTAATTATGAAGATGCCATCAAACATTTGAAAAAATTCAAATCGAGCGATTTAACATTAGGCTCGATTGCTTTGGGTGCAATTGGTGACGCGTACGTTGAGATGGGCGAATTGTCGAAAGGCGCATCGTACTACGAAAAAGCAGCAAACAATGTAAAAAATGAGTTCACATCGCCTTTATACCTTAATAAAGCCGCACAAGTATATGAAAATAGAGGCAGTTACAAAAAGGCTTTGAAACTTTATACTCAGATTAAAACCGATTTTGCAAGTTCGCAAGAGGGCAGATCGGCTGAGAAGAATATTGCAAAAATGAATGCGTTATTGGCAAAATAATGGCAACAGCATTACATAACTTATCAGAATACAATGCGGCGGCAGTTCCTTCGGGCAAAGGCCGCCGCTTTGTTATTGCCGTGGCCGAGTGGAACGAGCAAATAACAACTCCTATGGCAGAAGGGGCAATAAAAACCCTTAAACAATATGATGTTGAAGATGAAAACATCATTATTAGACATGTGCCCGGAACATTTGAACTGACATACGCTGCAGCCAAATGCATCCGCAATAATGAGTGTGATGCTGTAATTTGCATTGGTTGTGTTATTCAAGGCGAAACGCGCCACTTCGATTTTATCTGCGAAGGTGTTGCAAATGGTCTTTCGGCACTTAACGCTGAGGGCAAAATTCCGGTAATTTTTGGTGTGTTAACCACCGACACGCTTCAACAAGCTATTGACCGCTCAGGCGGCAAACTTGGTAATAAGGGTGTTGAGGCTGCGGTTACAGCATTGAAGATGGTATAGACAAATTCCAGATTAAAAACAAAAAATCCCATTGCACTTTGCAAACGGAATTTTTTGTTTATTAATAAGTTAGGTGTTTTATTCAATACCTATAATGCTCCGGCTTATATGGGCCTTCCACTTTCACGCCAATGTAGTCGGCTTGCGCTTGGCTCAGAGTAGTTAGTTTTGCGCCAACATGTTCAAGGTGTAGGCGCGCCACTTCCTCGTCAAGATATTTTGGCAAGCGGTAAACACCAACTTTGTATGGTTTTTGCCACAAATCTAATTGCGCAAGTGTCTGATTTGTAAACGAGTTACTCATCACAAACGATGGGTGGCCAGTGGCGCAGCCAAGGTTGACAAGTCGGCCTTCGGCAAGAATCAGAATACTATGTCCGTCAGCAAAATAGTATTGGTCAACTTGTGGTTTGATGTTCACTTTTTTGATACCTGGTATGGCTTCAAGGTCGGCAACCATAATCTCGTTGTCGAAGTGCCCGATGTTGCAGACAATGGCTTTGTCTTTCATCTTTTGCATGTGCCCGGCTGTGATAATATCGCGGTTGCCGGTGCAAGTTACGTAGATGTCGCCTTGTGGCAGCGCATCTTCAACGGTTGTAACTTCAAAGCCTTCCATTGCGGCTTGTAGTGCGCAAATCGGGTCGATTTCGGTTACAAGCACACGTGCGCCAAAACCGCGCATACTCATTGCGCAGCCTTTGCCAACATCGCCGTAGCCGCAAACAACAGCCACTTTGCCGGCAATCATAATGTCGGTAGCGCGTTTGATGCCGTCGGCAAGGCTCTCGCGGCAGCCGTAAAGGTTGTCAAACTTCGATTTTGTAACCGAGTCGTTTACATTGATGGCCGGGAAGCGCAGTGTTCCGGCTTCTGCCATTTGGTAAAGACGGTGCACGCCAGTTGTTGTTTCCTCGCTCACACCGCGCACTTTGGCTGCCAATTTGTGCCATTTTTGATTATCGTCTTTCAAACCGTCTTTTAGACGAGCAAAAAGTTGAACGGCATCTTCGCCTTTTGGTGTTACGTCTAATATCGATGGGTTTTCCTCTGCCTCAATGCCTTTATGTAGCATAAGTGTGGCGTCGCCACCATCGTCAACAATCAGGTCAGGTCCTTCGCCATTGCCAAAGTTCAAGGCTTGCTCAGTGCACCACCAATAGTCGGCAAGGCTCTCCCCCTTCCAAGCAAACACTGGCACACCGCCTTGTGCAATGGCTGCCGCTGCGTGGTCTTGTGTCGAAAAGATGTTGCAACTTGCCCAACGTACTTTTGCGCCAAGGGCGGTAAGCGTTTCGATTAGCACAGCTGTTTGGATTGTCATGTGCAGGCTTCCCGATATTTTTGCGCCTTTAAGTGGCTGACTTGCAGCGTATTTTTTGCGTAGTGCCATCAATCCGGGCATTTCGGCTTCAGCCAGCTCAATTTCCTTTCGCCCCCATTCGGCAAGCGACATGTCTTTTACCTTGTAAGGTAAGTTCTGATTATACTTTTCCATATTTATATTTTTGATTTATTTCGAATGCAGATAACGCAGATTCAGCTGATTCACATTTATTTATCGTTTTTCAATTTTCTGTTTTATCAACTTTCGGCAAAGTTATTGTTTTGAACGCAGATAGCATCGGTTGTGCTGATTTTTTTCAGTATTCATAGAAAAACGATTTGCCGATTATTCTATTATCCATCCCGACAGCTATCGGGACACCAAACTTACAACGATTTAAGTGTCTTGTTCTCAATAATTTTCACACTTTCAAGCAATGTTTTGTCAACATCTTGTATTATCGGATAGAAACCATCATTATCAATAATATTGCGAGCAATAAGCGCGATTATCTGTGTTTCAATAATTTTTTGCGATTGACGGATTCCTTTCGCATCGCGCCGCATGCCTTGTTTTTCGACATAACTGATAAATTGTTCCAAAATGTTTTCGGATTTCAAGTGGCGTTTAAACTCGTCGGCTGTTTTCAGTTTTGATAGCGTTGCTCTGTTTTTGTCAGTGTATTCGAGGCTAAACTGATATTCGTAGCCTTTGCGTTGGATTTTCGCGTAATAGTCTGACACATCGGAAGTATCGGCAGGAATAAAGACATCGGGCATAATGCCGCCACCGCCATAAACCACGCGTCCTTCTGTGGTGAAATATTCGGTTGAGTCAGTTATTTTGATACTGTCGCGCTCAGTAAATTCTCCATGTTTGTAGCGGTTTTCGAGGTCGGCGTAATACTCTTCATCGCTTTGCATATATGGTTTTTGAATGCAGCGCCCCGATGGTGTGTAATAGCGCGCGATGGTTAGCCGCACCGATGAGTTGTCGGGGAACATAATCGGCTCTTGTACAAGCCCTTTGCCAAACGAGCGGCGTCCGATGATAATGCCGCGGTCGTTGTCTTGAATGGCGCCGGCGGTTATTTCGCTTGCTGAGGCAGAAAATTCGTCAATCAGCACGGCAAGTTTCAAGTCTTTGCACGATTGGCGGATTGACGCATAAAAATCGTCGCGCCCGCGATGTGCGCCTTCGGTATAAACAATCAACTTTCCGTCTGCCAAAAATTCGTCGACAATGTTGATTGCGGCGTCCATGTAGCCGCCGCCGTTGCCGCGCAGGTCGAAAATCAGGTTTTGTATGCCTTGCGATTTCAGTTTCGCAATGGCATTCTGAAATTCTTTATGCGATGTGCGCGCAAACTTCGAAAGTTTGATGTAGCCTGTTTTTTTGTTTATCATATACGACACATCGACACTGTAGAGAGGTATTTGTCCGCGTGTGATTTCAAATGGCACAAGGTCTTTCTCGCCACGGCGGCAAACGCCAACTCTCACCTTTGTGCCGCGGGGTCCGCGCAACTTCTTCATAACGGCATTGTTGGTAATGTTGACACCGGCCACAATTGAGTCGTCAACAGTAACAATGCGGTCGCCATCGCGCAGGCCAACTTTTTCCGACGGCCCGCCTGCTATCACTTTAACAATATAAATAGTGTCTTTTTGAATATTGAATTGAACGCCGATGCCATCAAAATTGCCTTCAAGAGGTTCGTTCATCTCGGCAAATTCTTCAGCCGAAATGTAGGTTGAATGGGGGTCGAGTTCTTTTAAGATATTGATGGCGGCTTTTTCTTCAAGGTCGGCTATGTTGACAGTATCAACGTAGTTAAAGCTGATGTTGTTTAGCAGAAAATCGATTTTGCTGATGCGGCGAATCGGATTTTTAATCATTCCGCTGCCACGTTTCAGCATATTTCCTTGAACAATCATTCCGAGCACAAAAGCCATAGCAAGGAGCAGTGGCAGCCAGATTTTTGCGATTTTTTTCATTCTGTTTTTTGTTTAGTCGATTGGTATTTGCACAATTTCGATGCCTGCGCGTTGTAGCAGTTCAATGCCGTCTTGAATGCGGTAGGCGTCAGAAAAAACAACACGTCTGATGCCCGATTGTATGATGAGTTTTGCACATTCCATGCAAGGCGATGCTGTAACGTAAAGTGTTGAGCCAAGGCTGCTGTTGCTCGATTTTGCAACTTTTGTGATGGCGTTGGCTTCGGCGTGCAACACGTATGGTTTTGTGGTGTTTTCGTCAATCTCACAGCAGTTTTCAAAGCCCGATGGCGTGCCGTTGTAGCCGTCTGAAATAATCATTTGGTCTTTAACAATAAGTGCGCCTACTTTTCGGCGCACGCAATACGAATTTTCAGCCCAAATACGCGCCATTTGCAGGTATCGCAAATCAAATTGATGTTGTTTCTCAGCATTCATTTTTTAAAATTTTCCAATATTACACAAAAGTTGATTTTCAAAGTATAAAGGCGATAAAATATTTTGGAGAATTGGGATAATTTTCCACTTCGATAAAATAAAATTTTGGCATTTAGAATAATTATCGAACCTTTGTGCAAAACAAAATATTATGCCAACATGTCCGTTTTGCGAGTCGGCCGTTGCCGATTTGCACTTACAATTGAAAGATTATTTCTTGTCGAAAGAGGATTTTGAAATTTACCGTTGCCAACAGTGCGGATTGCTTTACACATGGCCGCGCCCAGCCGACGATACCCTTGGAAATTATTATAAATCAGAAGATTATCTAAGTCACAATGAGAGTAAAAAGGGTTTTGTTCCTTTTATCTACAATCAGGTTAAGCGTGTAAATGTGGCTAATAAATTTAAGATGGCAACACAAGGTGTTGAGGGGTGCCGGTTGCTTGATTTCGGTTGCGGTGTGGGCGATTTTCTGCACTTTGCACAGCAAAAAGGTTACGACATTTCTGGTGCCGATGTAAGTGCCGATGCACGTCAGTTTTCGACAGCAAAACTTGGTAAAAAAATTATGTGTCCCGACGAGGTTTTTGCCTTGCCTGATGCAAGTTTCGACATAATAACAATGTGGCATGTGCTGGAGCATATCAGCAATTTGAAGCTACAGGTTTCTGAACTAAACAGGTTGCTTGCAAATGGCGGACGGCTGATTGTAGCGTTGCCAAACTATCAATCGTATGATGCCAGGTATTACAAAGACAAGTGGGCAGCATACGATGTTCCGCGTCATCTGAATCATTTTAATCAGGCGACACTCGAGAAGATTTTTAGTGGCACTCCGCTTCGGCTTGTTGATGTGAAACCTTTAAAATGGGACGCTTATTACATCTCGATGATGAGTGAAGGGTATGCTGGCAGTGGAAATGCTTTTCTGAAAGGAGTTTTAACAGGGTTTAAGTCGAACCGTGCCGCCCGAAAAAGTGGGCAATACTCAAGTTTGGTGTATGTGTTTGAAAGATAGGAATTAGCGACTACAATTCCTTCCGCATCCGTGCTACTGGTATGCCAAGTTTCTCACGATATTTAGCCACCGTGCGGCGTGCCACCTGATAGCCTTTCTTTTGCAGGATGTCGGCAAGAGCCTCATCGTTTAGCGGTGCGCGTTTGTCTTCGCCTCGCACAGCATCTTCCAAAATGCTCTTAACAACGCGAGCCGACACTTCCTCTCCACTATCGGTCTTAATTGAATCGGAAAAGAACCATTTGAGTGGGAACACGCCAAAATCGGTTTGAATGTATTTGCTGTTGGCGACACGCGAAATGGTGCTGACATCAAGTCCTGTAACATCGGCTATATCGCTCAAAATCATAGGTCGCAGCTTTTTGTCATCGCCGTCTAAAAAATAGTTGTGCTGATAGTTGACAATGGCGCGCATGGTTGAAAGTAGAGTTATCTTTCGTTGTTGAATGGCATCAATAAACCATTTCGCCGAGTCGATTTTTTGCTTTACAAAAGTTATCGTATCGCGGTCTTGTTGCGTGCGTTTTTGTTTTGCGGCAAGTTGCTCAAGCATATTGGTATAAGTGCGATTGATGCGCAAATCGGGTGTGTTGTGTTCGTTCAAAACAACCTCTAAATTGCCATTGTTGTTTTCTAAAAGAAAATCGGGTGTTATTGGCTGCGAAGTTCGTTCTTGCGGATTTGAATAGCCACCTCCGGGTTTTGGATTGAGCTTCAAAATCTCGTCTAACGCCTGTTTTAGTTGTTGCTCGGTAACACCAGTGTGCGTCAATATTTTATCGTAGTGTTTGCGCGAGAAATCGGTAAAGTACTTATCAATAATTTACTAATAACTACTTTCCAAAATCCAAACAGTGAT
>CALBPW010000173.1 GCA_937899145.1 uncultured Bacteroidota bacterium | reverse complement strand
TCAGACGTGTGCTCTTCCGATTTACGCATGCTCTATCCACAGCAACCTTGGCAACACTTGTACAGGAGCGCGCGTTAATGGCAAAATTGTGCCAATCCGCTACAAACTCAACAATGGCGACACTGTCGAAGTTTTGACTTCGAAAACACAAAAGCCAAACATCGAATGGCTGAATATTGCAGTGTCGCCACGCGTAAAAAGCCGCATACGCCGCGCGCTAAACGAGGAGACTTTCCGCCATGCCGAGCTTGGCAAAGAGACGCTTGAACGCAAAGTCAGCCAACTGAAGATTGAACTGAACGACCAAATCATTCTTCAGATGACGACACACTTCAAATACAAGCAGGCTCTTGATTTTTATCAGGCTATAGCCGATGAAAAAATCGACCTGCGCGCCGTGCGTGATTATCTACAAAACATCAATAGCGAATCAGCGGAACACACTGTAGAACAAGCAAATACAAACAGCGAATACTTCGTTCCAATTGAATCAGACGATTCGTTGATAATCGGGCGCAACATCACGGACATCAACTACAACTTGGCCCAATGCTGCCAACCAATTCCGGGCGACAAAATATTTGGTTTTGTTACAGTTAGCCGCGGCGTACAAATCCACCGTCAAGGTTGCCCTAATGCCAAAGATTTGCTAACACGATACCCCTACCGGATTGTAAAAGCCCGTTGGAACGACAACGAAAAACAATCGATTTTTAAAGCCGAAATAATTGTTACCGGCTTCGACAAATTGGGCGTTGTCAACCATATATCTGAAGTGATTACAAAAACCGAAAATGTGAATCTGCGCTCAATATCAGCCAATTCAAAAGACAACATTTTTAAAGCTCACATTTCGGTTTTCATAAACAGCACTAATCAACTTGATACGCTAATTGCTAACATCAGCAAGATAAAAGACGTGTTGAAAGCCGAAAGAATTGAATAATTTTGAGATGGCAAAACGTTTATCCGATTCTCATTCATTCGATTCAACAATTTATTATCTTTGCGGCTCAAAAATTTACTATGGGCGCATTTATCGATTTCAGCCTTAACGAAAACATTATAAAGGCTATAAGCGAGTTAGGATTTGAAAATCCGACACCAATTCAAGAGAAAACAATTCCTGCAATCATCACCTCAACAACCGATGTTATAGCCTTGGCACAAACCGGAACTGGAAAAACCGCAGGATTTGGACTTCCAATTCTGCAAATGATTGATACTAAACAAAAAAACGTACAATCGTTAATTCTCTGCCCCACACGCGAACTTTGCTTACAAATAACTGCCGACCTCACGAAATTTGCAAAATACACCGATAATTTAACAATAACCGCCGTCTATGGCGGCACAAGTATCGTACCTCAAATCAAGCAGTTACAAAAAGGCGCACACATTGTAGTTGGCACTCCCGGACGAGTGCTTGACGTTATAAAACGCGGAGCTCTTAAAATTGACCATATAAAATGGCTCGTTCTTGACGAAGCAGATGAGATGCTGAACATGGGTTTTAAAGAAGACTTGGACGAAATTTTAAGCACCACACCCGACGACAAACAGACATTACTTTTTTCGGCCACAATGCCCGATGGCGTTCGCGACATTGCGATGAACTACATGCGCGAGCCAATGGAAATAGAAGTCGGCAGACGCAACTCTGGCGCTGAAAATGTGCGGCACGAATACTACATCGTAAAAGCCGCCGACCGATACCTTGCTCTCAAACGCCTTGCCGACATCAACCCCAATATTTATGGAATAGTTTTTTGCCGCACACGCATGGAGTGTAAAGATGTGGCTGACAAGCTAATACAAGATGGTTACAATGCCGACGCACTACACGGCGACCTTGCTCAAGCCCAGCGCGATGCTGTAATGAACCGTTTCCGTAATAAATCGCTACAACTGCTAATTGCAACCGATGTTGCCGCCCGTGGCCTTGATGTAAACGACCTGACACACGTCATCAACTACAATCTGCCCGATGACCCCGAAGTGTACATTCATCGCAGCGGCAGAACCGGGCGCGCGGGAAAATCGGGCGTATCAATAACCATAATCCACTCGCGCGAAACTCGTAAAATTCGCAACTTAGAAAAACTTGTTGGTAAACCTTTTGAGCTTAAAAAAGTGCCAAATGGCGCCGAAATCTGCGAAAAACGCCTATACACCTTGCTCGACAAAATTGAACGCGTTGAAGTTAACGAAGAAGAAATTTCGGCATACTTACCTCAAGCCATAAAAAAACTGTCGTGGCTTGATAAAGACGAACTCATAAAACGCTTTGTATCAGTAGAATTTAACCGATTTATTGAATACTATAAATCAGCCCGCGACCTAAATGTTGAACCATCGGCCAAAACAGAACGCAGCGAGAAAAAAAGTAGCCGAAAAAGCCATAACGACGATGATTTCACACGCCTTCACATCAATATTGGCACAAAACGCGGGCTTACCGTACCGCGCCTTATCGGTCTAATAAACGATGCCACACGCGACAAAAGCATCGATATTGGCAGGATTGATATGCAGCGCAATTTTTCGTTTTTCGAAATTGAAAACGAAGCCGTGCAAAAAGTGCGCGAAGCCTTAGCCAAAGCCACTTACAACAACGAACATTTTGAAGTTAACATTGCCGCAGAAAAATCGAACGACAGCCAAAAACACCACAAAAAAGGAGAACGCAAAAAACAGCGTAGCGAACAATCCGGCCAATCAGACATCAAGATTGAAAGGAAAAAATTTAGTGGTAAAACTCTCGATGATTTCAATTTTGACTTTTTCAACGAGAATATTGAACGCCGCAAGAAAGGCAAAGGCTACGATTTTTCAGCCTTCGATCCTGATTATGAAAAACATAGCAAAAAAAAGATCAAAGCCAATAATGCTCGCGCTGAACATAAAAAGCCTTTTAAAAACCGAAAAGAAGTAACCCGAAAGCATGGGAAAAAATGATTTTCAGACTACTCTTATCGTCTAACTCATTGAATATTCAGCGTAAAAGCGAAGGTTGTGCCGACACCTTGAGTGCTTTCAACCCAAATTGTGCCACCATTTTGCTTCACAAACTCGCTACAAATTATAAGCCCCAAGCCGGAGCCCTTTTCGTTAGCAAGCCCCGGCGTTGAAATCGGATAATCAACATTAAATAGTTTTTGCTGATTTTCATGCGATATGCCAATGCCTGTATCGGATATTGATATCTTCAATTGACCATTTTCGCAAGGTTCGGTTTTGATTGTTATCATACCATTTATCGGTGTGTATTTCAATGCGTTACCAAACAAATTCCGCAAAACAGTAAGAATCATATTTTTATCGGCAAAAACAAAACCATCGCCATCAATTTGTTTTACAACCCTAATATTTTTTGTGCTAACTAAATGATTATTAAGGCTTACCACTTCGTTTATCAAGTCGATTATTTGAAAGTGAACCGGATTGACATCAATTTTACCTGTTTGCGTTTTTGCCCAATCGAGCAAATTGGTGAGCAGATTGTAAACTTGTGTGGCAGAGTCGTTTACAATGTTCAGATATTTCAGGACCTCATCAGAAGTGTAATTATCATAATACTCTGTGAGTAAGTTAGTCATACCCAAAATGCCATTGAACGGATTTTTGAGGTCGTGGGCAAAAATGCTGAAGAATTTTGTTTTTACGGCAAGAGCGTCTTGCAATTGCTTCCGTGAATCAGCAAGTTCTCTTCTAACCTGCTCAATATCAGTAACATCAACAAACATTACTGAAATTCCTTGTTCGCCAATATCACTATTCAGCAAACTCACATAGCATATCACATCATGCACTTTGCCATCGCCAAATCTAATTTGCTGCAGATTATGTATATTTGGCTGATTATCAAGAATTTCTACATTTAAATCAAATTTCAATTTATTGTGTAACTCACAAATCGGCAAGCCGTACAATTCATCACGGTTGTGCCCACAAGCCTGCTCAAATGCAGCATTACAGCCAATTATAACATCTTTTTCTGTGTAAAACATTGGCATTGGTATTGTGTTAACAAGATGCGATATAAACTTAAATTGGTTCTGAATTTTTTCTTTTATATCTTCAAGTTGCACATTTTTTTTGTTAATCTCGTTATTTGTTGCCCGCTGAATAATATTAGCTTTTCTGACATAAATAAGAAGTATTATGATAATAACAAACAAAATTGCACCTACAATCAATATTATAAATAGCCGATTGTTCCGATTTTGCAATTTCACATTTTCGGTTTGATAAATCTGCTGATACTTGTTCAATTTTTGCTCATACAAAAAACTTTCTTCTTTAATTTGCAGGTGTCTTTCAATCTTTTGCAACGCTTGTTGCCGCTCGGTTGCCAAAATAGTATCGGTTAGCCTCGCTTCAAGCGACATAAACTCGTAAGCCTTATGGTAATTATTTTTGATGGAATAAACTGACGCCAAATCGCAATAAACTTGCCGCCGCAGATTAAAGTTGCACCCCTCCTGCGCCAAAACTTTTTTGTAAGCAGCAATTGCGGCATCGTACTTTTTGGTAAAGAAATAAGTTTTGCCAATGTAATACAGCGCCTTAGCCTCGCCTTGCTTATTATTATTTTTTTGATATTCTAAATAGCTGTTATTCAACCAATAAACAGCCGAATCGTATTGATGCAATTCGATAGAAACTTTACCAATATTTTTTGCTAATAATGCTGAATCGGCTTGTGTACGATTGCCATTTTCATCGGTTAAAGCCTTTTTGTAATAGGTAATAGCTTCGGCAAAATCGCCTCGGTCAGCATATAATTTTGCAATATTGTTGTATTGCTGCCAAATAAATGTTTTGTCGCCATAATGGTAGTTATATTTTAGCGATTTAAAGCTGTAGTTTAGTGCGACATCAGTTTCTTTCATATTGCCATAAGTAACGCCTATATTGGCATAAATACTTGGCAAACAGAAATAATCGTGTGATGACAGAGACAAATTTTCTGCCGCTAAAAAGTAATCTATCGCCTTACTATAATCAGAAATTTGATTGTAACATTTTCCAAGATTATTGTTAATTTGAATAACTGACGATGTATCGTCAATCAAAGTTGAATTACTGAGTGCCGTATGAAGATAAGTTAGTGTTTTATCGTAAATTCCGTTTTTCATCAACACATTGCAAGCCCGCACATATAAATCGGCAACTTGTTTGTTTTGCCCATACCGGCTAACAATCGGGTATTTATCCAATATTTCAGTGATTTTCAGCGGTTTGTCATTTTTTGCATATAATTCAATTTGACCATTCATTATCTGAATCGATTTCAGTTCGAGTTTGTTTGATTCGCACAAAAACATAGCCATAGCAAAGTGTTCGTCGGATTTTTGCTCGTTGCTGACAAGCATATCGGCTGACAATTGCACATACGCGTCAATACGCGATTTTATATGTCGGCTGGTTAATGCTATGTTCAACAAACTATCATCGGTGGGCATGGCTTGGGCACACAACGATATTGCCAAAATTGCAATAACTAAAACCGATTGTCTCAAATTATGCATCGCGCTAAAATAGCAAATCAACAATTTTCAAATAAAAATAACACGTATAGAAACTCAAATAAAAAAATGCAAAACTTTGTTCGACCAACAAATAATTTTTCATGTTCATCATGGCTCTATTCCTTTTCTAGTATAGTCGCATACGACCCCGTTTTATCAACTTCTTGAATCCGTAACCGGCGGAGTTGCCGTTTCCGGTGTTGCATCATGTTTATCTCTTCCGCTCTGCAGCGAATTAATCGCTCCGCTTACCTCA
>CALBPW010000172.1 GCA_937899145.1 uncultured Bacteroidota bacterium | reverse complement strand
ATCCTCATAACTATTCAAAAAGCGTGTAACATTTTGATTTACAGTTTGTTTGTCTTCAAACTGACTTATTGTTAAGGCAATTTCGTTGTAAGTCTGATTTTGAGCGCCAGCTTCTGTCATTCGCATTGCAAAATTGATGCTCAATGGCGAAAAAACAAAGTTTTTGTTCGTTTTTACGTTTGCGACTTGTTTGTATGCCGAAATGGCGAAAGTGTTTAAACTTTTCGACATCAAACTATCGCATTGCGCGTTTGTCAAAAATGCGAATAATATGGCCGAAGCGGTGAATGCTATCTTTTTCATAGTCATATTTTTGATATTTCGTTTTCAACTTCTTCAATGGTGGCAGGAATGCGTTTCTCTCCTAATCGGCGTGCGCCATTTTCAGTAATCAGAATGTCATCTTCGATGCGAATGCCACCAAAATCGAGATATTTTTCAACCTCATCAAAATTGATAAAATCGGCATTGGCGTTCTCCTTTTTCCATTTTGCAAAAAGTTCAGGAATGAAGTAAATTCCAGGTTCATCGGTAACAACAAAGCCTGTTTCGAGTTTTCGCCCCATGCGTAATGATGATGTGCCAAATTGTTGAATTGGTTGAGTTTCAGAATTATAACCAACGTGAATTTGTCCTAAATTTTCCATGTCGTGAACATCAAGCCCCATCATGTGACCAAGTCCGTGTGGTAGGAACATCGCATGCGCGCCAGCCGCAACAGCGTCGTCAACATTGCCTTTCATCAAGCCTAAATCTTTAAGGCGCGAGGTTATCAACCGGCAACAATCCAAATGCACACTTTGGTATGTGATTCCGGGTTTTGCAAGTTTTAAAGCTAAATTGTTGGTGTCGAGCACAATCTGATAAATGTCGCGCTGCCGTTGTGTGAATTTCCCGTTCACGGGGAATGTGCGTGTGAAATCTGAGGCGTATCCCATAGACGTTTCGGCGCCAGCATCAACAAGCATCAGCCTTCCTTGCTGAATTGGCAAGTGGTGTGAGTGATTGTGTAGTGTTTGACCATTTTGTGTCAAGATGGTTGTGAAAGATGTTGTGCCACCATATTTTAGAGGAATACTATCGACAATAGCATGAATTTCTTGCTCTGTTTGCGCCGATTTTACTGCGCGCATTGCTGCCACGTGCATCTCGTATCCAATGGCGCACGCACGCTCAATTTCAGCAATTTCTTCAGGCGATTTTTTAGCGCGAAGTTCGATTATTGCTTTTACAAGTTCAAGCGATGTGTTAGCATAAATTTCAGATGACTGAATATCGAGCAAATATGATAATTTCAATATGTTGTCGCTTTTATACGGAGGCAGATAATGTATTTTTCTGCCTTGCGAATTAACTTTTACAACAAAATCTTTAAGTTGGCACATTGGCGCAGTGTGTTCTACTCCACACATTGCAGCGTAATCGGCAATTGTTGGTAATTGTCCTGTCCAGATAATATCCTCAATATCAATATCATTGCCAAACAATATTTCGTCGCCCGACTCAAAATCAACAATTGCGGCTAAGTCAGATCGGAAGAG
>CALBPW010000171.1 GCA_937899145.1 uncultured Bacteroidota bacterium | reverse complement strand
ATCAAACTTAAATATTTGATAAGAAAATATAAAATAATTTTTATTTTAATGGAAATAAAAACAGTAGAGAAAGGAGCAGAATTAATTTCTGTAATTTTCAATGGAGAAGAAAGATTGCATGATGGAAAGACTTTTTGGGGAAAACATAGTCCAGTTCTTTTTCCAACAGTAGGGAACCTTAGATATCCAAAAGTTATTATAGATGGAAAAGAATATCCCCTTCATAAACATGGATTTGCCCGTGATTTAAATTTCGAAAAAATTGGAGAACATTCATATTTACTTAAATCGAACGAAGAAACTCATAAGGTGTATCCATATGATTTTGAATTTTATATCTGGTATGAAATTGATGGTAATAAATTAACGTTCAATTATAAAGTAGTGAATAAAAGTGATAAAACAATGATATTTGGATTAGGAGGACATCCTGCTTTTAAATGCGATTATTCAAATGGAAAATGTTATGTGGAATTTGAACAAGATGAAGATGAAATGGAAGTAATGCCCATGGATTTAAATACAATTTTATTAAAAAATGAAAGCTTGAAAGGAGATACTATTATGACTGGAAAAAAAGTAATTAAATTTGATAAAGATACCTTTAAAATTGATTCTTTAATTTTGACAAAAATAAAATCTAAAAGTGTTACTTTAAAAGAAGAGGATAAAAAAATAGTTAAACTCAATTTTGATGGATTTAAATATTTGAATGGTGCTGTAACAGAGGAACGTAAGCCATACGTTTATTGCGAGTTGTTTACAGGCGGCAATATGCGCCCGGTAGCCAACGGTAGCCAGACCGGTTACTTTATGCAGAAACTTATTCCGCATACTTGCAACATTGTTGATAAAGATTACGAGTGGAGCGCCTCACTTCATTGCTACCTGTCATATATGCGCCTGGCAGATATCTACTTGATGTATGCCGAGGCTTGCGCGGCGGTAGGCGGTGCAAGTTACAGCAGCTCAAACTTTAGCAAGACGGCCGAAGAAGCTGTTAACACCATTCGCGACCGTTGCGGCGCCGGACACGTTGCTGCTAAATATGCGGCTGATAAGAATAAATTTATGGACGAAATTCGCCGCGAACGCGCAGTTGAACTATCGTTCGAGGGTTTCCGCTTCTGCGATTTGCAGCGTTGGCTGCTTCTTACCGAGTATCCTTATAATACTAAATTCTCATCAGAATTTTATCGTGTCAATCCGCAAAGCTGGTACGAAGATGACGCTAATGACCCTCGCGATGCCGAAGTGAGTGGCTATACAAAAAAAGTGATACTGACTCGCAACTTCGGAACTCAGCACTATTGGTTCCCATTGCTCGATGACGATGTTTACATCTATGCCGAATTCACACAAAACCCGGGCTGGTAATAAATACTGTCAATGTCAAACGTTAAATATAATAAGATGAAACATATACATGATAAAATATTGATATGTGCCACTTTGTTCTCGTTGCCGTTTGGTTTGCAAGCACAAGCTGAACCCGATACAACGGCTGTAGTTGCCGATTCGGTTTATATGGTAAATACAGCATTCAGAAAAGTGGCCCAAACCGATTTGTTGAGCGGCGTTTCGGTGGTTAATGTTGACGAAATGCTAAACAGCAACTACACAACCTACAGCCTAACGAACATGCTGTCGCTTGCAAATGGTTGGAACGGAATCTCAATCTGGGGTATGGACGACTATTTGGTTCTTATCGATGGCGTCCCACGCGACGCCGGTAATGTGATGCCGTCTGAAATCGCGCAAATATCGTTCCTTAAAGGTGCGAATGCAGTGGTTTTATATGGCAGCCGCGCTGCAAAAGGTGTAGTGCTCATCACTACCAAACGCGGTGCGCTAAACGAGAAACTTAAAATCGATGTCCGCGCAAATGTCGGTTTCAACGTGGCTAAACAACTGCCTGACTATTTAGGCTCAGCCGAGTATATGCGCTACTACAATCAGGCAGCTCGCGGCGACAACGATTGGGAAGACGACCCTGTTTATGACGACGACCAAATCGCTAAATACGAGTTAAATGCCAATCCTTATCGCTATCCCGACATCGATTATTACTCATCAGATTACATCAAAAAGGCTTATAGCGTTGAAGATGCTGTTTTGGAATTTTCGGGCGGAAGCAAGAGTGCCCGCTATTATGTCAACCTAAACGCTTATACTCAAGGCGATTACCTGAAAATCGGCGAGGCAAAGCGCAATCGCACAAATCGTCTTAGCGTTCGCGGTAATGTTGATATAAATTTGAGTAAACACATTAGTGCTTATATCGATGCTAATGCGACTTTTTACGACGCGAAAACCCGCAAGGGCGATTATTGGGGCGTGGCATCTAAAATGCGCCCTAACCGTCCGCAAAACGCCGCATGGATGATCCCTGTTGATAAAATTTCGCCCGATGCTGCCGACGCTTTAGCTTTGATAAGCACCACCGACAACATCTTCGACGGAAAATTTATTGCTGGCACCACCACCGATAACGCCAACAACGTATTTGCGCAAATCTACGCTGGCGGAAAAACCAAATGGACAAGCCGTCAGTTCCAATTTGACGCCGGTATGCGCTTCGATTTGAGCAAACTGCTCGAAGGTTTGTCGCTCAAAACCACTTTGGGTATGGATTTCCAAACATCTTATACTACTCAGTTCAATCCTAAATACTCGTACTTTGTGCCAAAATGGGACGATGAGACAGATATGATTGTCAAACTTACTAAGCAAGGCGATGAAGACCAAGACAATGGCCAACAATCAATTTCGAATAGTGTTGACAACCGCACTTTGGCAGGTAATGCCGCTTTTGACTACAACCGCAGTTTTGGCCGGCACAATGTTTCGGCGATGGCACTTGCCAACTGCTACCAGCAAACTCGCTCAGGAGAATATCACGCCGTGGCAAATGCCAATCTTGGCTTCGATTTGAGCTACAACTTCAATCGCCGCTACTATGCGCAGTTTAGCGCAGCCGAAACACACTCGGCAAAACTTGCCGAAGGGCATCGCAACGCTTTTTCGCCAACAGGTACAATTGGTTGGCGCTTGAGCAACGAGCCGTTTATGGAGAATGTGCCGTTCCTCGGCAATCTGCTCGTCTCAGCCTCGGCTGGTGTTGTTAGCGAGGATGCGGATATTTCTAATTATTATATGTATGATGGTGTCTGGCAAAAAAATGGTTGGGGCTTTACATGGTACGATGGCTCAAACGCTACAAGCATATCGCCTACACGCGGCGAAAACGCTAAACTTGAAATGATTAAACGTCGCGAAGCCGCTCTCAATCTTAAAGCATCTATGTTTGATAATTCCGTTGACATCGATTTTACCTGTTTTACTAATACGATGGAAGGCTATATTATTGGTAATAAGAGCGATTGGCCAAATCATATAGTGGAATTTTTGCCATACTTGAACAATAACGACATCAAACGTAAAGGTCTTGATTTTGCTGTCAACTTTAACAGACGAATCAACGATTTCGATATAAAACTTGGTGTTGTGGGAACTTATTATACAACCGAATACACTACAATTGAGGAAACAGTAACCGAAGAGTATCAAAGTCAAGAAGGGCGTCCTGTTGACGGCATGTGGGGTTGGGAATGCTTAGGAATATTCCAAACTCAAGACGAAATTGACAACTCACCAGAACAAACATTTGGTAAAGTTCGCAGGGGCGATCTTAAATACAAAGACCAAAACGGTGATGGTGTAATTGACCAATATGATAGAGTTTATCTTGGTAAATCAGGAAGTTATGGCTCGCCTCTGACATTAGGCTTTAACCTAAAAGTAAAATACGGAAACTTCACTTTGCAAGCTTTGGCGTCGGCATATACAGGCGCTAAAGACGCGAAAACAAGCTCATATTATTGGCTAAGCCGTGATACTAAGTATTCCGAAATAGCTCGCGACAGTTGGACTCCCGAAAACCCGAACGCCAAATATCCGGCGCTTACCACCACCAACGGCAACAACAACTATATTTTATCTGACTTCTGGCTATACAAATACAGTAAGTTTACTTTAGACAAAGTCCAGTTAACTTATGAGTTGCCAAACTCAATGTTCGATGGCTTATTTGTCAAAGGAGTAACAACTTACATCAGTGGCGCAAATTTGCTAACCATCGCAAAAGAACGCAGGCACATGGAGATGAACGTAGGCACAATGCCTCAATCGCGTTTCTTCAATATTGGTTTAAAAGCTAATTTCTAAACACAAAAAACGATTCAGATATGAAAACGAAAAATATTATAAAACTGACATCGCTATTGCTGCTTTTTGCAGCTTGCGACGATGCGTTTGAGCCGCAAATTGAGAATAACCGCGACATTGAAACCATTATGAAGCAAAATTCAAACGCTTTGGGATTGATGATTGTCGGTTATAATAGGCTCCCTTATCAAGACGGCTCAGTTTACGATGTGGCTACCGACGATGCTGTAACTAACGATGAAACTGACAGCTATCGATATGCGGCTTTGGGATTTTGGAACTCTGGCTCCGACCCGTTTGGCCGCTATAATAGCGAACGCTCAACCATCCAGTA
>CALBPW010000170.1 GCA_937899145.1 uncultured Bacteroidota bacterium | reverse complement strand
AGCATTCAGGTGAATATTTAGTATTAAATACTACATCTATTGTCAATCTAAAAGCATCATCTAACATTCTTGGTATAATTTTAGCAATAACAGGAGAACTTATGCATAATCCTGGATTATCATTAATTTCAAGTATCCAAGGCCTAAATTCATTATCAACAATGAAATCATAACCAAAAATTTCGAAGCATAAAACTGGATTCACTTTCGTTAATTTTTTACTAACAGCTTTAAGAGATAATTGAATTAAGAATTTCATATGTTCAATCATTTTATCAAATTTTGTTAAAGGTATATTTTCTTTAATCATAAATTTTTTAAAATCACTATAACTAATTTCATTACCTTTTTCGAATTTTCCAAAATTTGAACTATTTTTTTGAAAAGAATAATTCGTTATATGTATGAATTTATTAGTATTTTCTAAAAACATATATTTTTCTATCTGTTGAATTTATTGGTTCATTATCATTTTTCAGATCCCTTTTAATTAAAGAAAAATAATTTTGAACATTACGAAATTTCAAATTTCGCAAAATCGGGTTACCAATCGCGCCATAATTCAAGTTATTGGAACAGAACCATTTACTTAGGAATCGGACCCGCCGCGCATTCCTATAACCAAACAACACGCAGTTGGAATATTGCAAATGTTAAAACTTACATTGCGAAAATTGAGAACGGAAAAATTCCGAACGAAGTTGAAACTCTCTCAGAATCAGACAAATTCAACGATTATGTGATAACAGCCTTGCGCACTTCGGCAGGAATCGATTTGCAATATCTGCAAACAAATTTTCAGAAATCGAAGATTGATTATTTGTTACGACAAGCCGATAGTTTTTTGAAAAGCAACAAGTTAGAGTTTGTAGAAAATCATCTGAAATTAACTCATAATGGCATTTTTATTTCTGACAAAATAATGGAAGAATTAATCGTGATTGAGTAATGTCAGTCGAATAATTTCCGAACAGTTTATTAAATTTGTGGATAGATTATATTTGAAGAAAAATTAGCGCATTGCGAATTGGCATTCATCTTATTTTCAATTATTTATGATAGAAGGAAAAAAAAACAAAACGCTTGAAATCGCTAAAGAGCAGATGGGGAAAATTTTTGAAAATTTTCCTTCAGATAAGCACGATATTCTTCTCGATTTGTTGAATTTAGATCCAAAAAACACCGACGATTTGGAGCAGATTCTTAAGCAAATAAGAGTTCTACCAATAAAGCAAAAAATTGATATTGTGAGGTTTCTGATGTTTTCAGTTATTGGCGAAACCGACAAAACGAACATTACCAATCCTAAAGTTGACGAGCAAATTTTGGCAATAGCTTCTAAAATAGGAAAATTTGCGGACAAAATTAATGATTTTCAGTCAGATAATATCGATGATAACGAATTATACGATGACGGCGATAATGAGTATTTTAATGGCGATGAGGATTGGGATAACGAACAAAACAATTATGATAAATACAAAGAAATGCTTGATGTGAAAAAATGCACATTGCGCATTACGCTCAAATACACAAATATCAAGGTTTGGCGCAAAATCGAAGTGCCATCAAATATCACACTACGTTGTCTTGGCAATGTTATTATCGACGCAATGGGTTGGGAAAATTCTCATTTTTGGCAATTCAGGAAAAGAAGCGTCATGTATGAGCCTGAATATCAAATAGATGAAGATATGGCAATGGATTTGTTTGATATCAGAAAAGCCGAAGACTTCTGTTTGAGCGAAATACTGACCAAAAAAGGGAATCGCGTTACTCTTGAATACGATTTTGGCGAGGGTTGGGAACACGAAGTGCGACTCTTATCAGTAAAAGATTATACCGAAAACGAAGAAAGAAAAATAAATTTTATCAGTGGAGAAAACGCCTGTCCGCCAGAAGACTGTGGTGGCGTAATGGGTTATGAGGCTATTTGTGCAAGATTTCTCGAAGGTCCGTATAAGCGGCGCAAAAGCAAGTCCACCTACGATTATGAAGAAGATTATTTCTCGTTCTATCTTAAAGATATGAGATTTAATCCATTCTTCTTTTCAGCAGATGAAACAGCTGATTATATAAATGATATTTATAATGATGACGAAAACTAATAGAATACTAATTCAAATATAAATCACTAAAGATAAGCATAATGAAAAAAATACTTGGAATAGGCAATGCCCTTGTTGATATAATGACAAAAGTGCCAAATGACAGTGTTTTAGCAGAGTTTAATTTACCAAAAGGCAGTATGCAACTTATTGATGCGGAACACTCTCACCAAATAGCGGATAAAATTGAAAAATATAATCCGCGCATAACAGCGGGCGGTTCTGCCTCCAACACTATTCACGGCTTGGCGCGCCTTGGCATTCAGTGCGGATTTTTAGGCAAAATCGGCACCGACCAATTAGGACAACTCTTCATGTCCGATATGAAAAAAGATAAAATTGGCACCCATCTGTGCGCCAGCACTACAGCAACAGGACGCTCCATCGCCTTTGTTACCCCCGATTCAGAGCGCACCTTTGCAACATACTTGGGAGCCGCCGTCGAACTGTCGGCTACCGATATTGACGGGCAAGTTTTTTCACAGTACGACACTCTTTATGTTGAAGGCTATTTAGTTCAAGACCACAATCTTATCGAAACGGCATGCAGGATTTCTTCAGCGACAACGATATCGAATACGACCAGACAGACTGCATCA
>CALBPW010000169.1 GCA_937899145.1 uncultured Bacteroidota bacterium | reverse complement strand
TTTTCTACACGGTAAAAATCGAAGTGGAAAATGCGCCCGGCAGCCGAAGCGTATTCGTTGATGATGGCAAATGTCGGGCTCGACACAATATCGGTTGTGCCAAGTTGCTCACAGACAGCCTTTATAAATGTAGTTTTACCAGCCCCCATTGAGCCATAAAACGCAAAATGCCGTTTGTCGCCAACTGCAGCCAAAAAATCTTTCGCCACCGCATCTATCTCACTTAACGAATTTATCGAAAACTTCATGGTATTTAGGAATTAGGGGTTAGGTATTGGGTGATTGGAACCGATTTTGTAATTGCTCTTACCTATCTTTACGCTCCACTCTTACACTCTGCTCATTATCTATCGGTTCAACAGTAACTTCTTTTTCAAACGGACGATTAAGTATCAGATTTTCAATTACAACCGGAAAAAATTTGTATTCAAGAGCATGGACTTTTTGCGCAACTTTCTCGGCCGTATCGGTTGGTTTAAGTTTTATTTTGGCCTGAAAAACAGTAGTTCCGCGGTCGTAATTGGCGTCAATTTTATGAATAGTGATGCCTGATTCTTTCTCGTGCGCCTCAACAACGGCTTTATGCACACGGTCGCCATACATGCCTTTGCCGCCATATTTTGGCAAAAGCGATGGGTGGATATTGACAATTCGCCCTTCGTACTTATCAACAATGCTGACGGGCAGCAACACCAAAAAGCCTGCAAGTATTATCCAATCAATTTTCAACTCGTCAAGCAATAGTTGAACCTTGTTGGTTTCTAAAAATTCAGTTTTGCCAAACACATACGACGGGACATGCAGATACTGGGCACGTTCCAAAACGTAGGCGTCGGCTTTGTTTGATATTATTGCTGACACTTCAATTTCGGCTGATTTTGCAAAGTATTTGACTATGTTTTCGGTATTTGAGCCTGAGCCCGATGCCAAAATTGCTATTCGAATCATAATGCTAAATTATTGTCTGATTGTAAGTTTTCGTAACCTGTATCGATATTTGTCGGCGATTGTGCGGCTGTAGTGGCTAAAAAATCGCAACGTTCGTTGAGTGCAATACCATCGTGCCCCTTTACCCAATTGAATTTAACGTTGTGCCGCTTGTAGATACGCCAAAAACGCATCCAAAGGTCGGAGTTTTTTTTGCCTTTAAATCCTTTCTGAATCCAGCCTTCGAGCCAATGTTTTTCAACAGCATCAACCACATATTTCGAATCGGAATACACCAAAACATCGGAACCCAAATTCTTCAGAGCTTCAAGACCGACAATCACCGCCAACAGCTCCATTCGATTATTGGTTGTCAATTTGAAGCCTTCGCTCAGCTCCTTACGATATTGCCCGCAAGTTAGCACAACACCATAACCGCCTCGGCCCGGATTGCCCGATGCCGCACCGTCTGTATATATAATTATTTGTGGCATTCGCTTTTAAAATTGACGCGCAAAGATAGACATTCAACTCAATTTTTACTATTGGCAGGCATTGCAAAAATCCAAAGTTTCAACTGCAATTTCCTGCGATGATTAAATCCTTGAAAATCAACTATTCAGCTTCAGTCTCTTCTTTATCAAAGTCGTGCAGAATACCAAAAATATCCATTATCGACGACTCCTGAATAAGAGGAATTGTGAAATCGGAAATGCTTGTACTTAAGGCTTTTGAAAGCACTTCGTAAGCATCTTTCACATCGTTGGCTTGAACCAACAAGTTCGACGATGTGCGACGCTCCTTGCCCGATTTTTCGTCGAACGATAACGCTTCTTCCCGCTCATGGCCGTATGTTATTGAAACGATTTCACCGTGATAGTGATTTCCGTGTGCTTCTCAACGCGACCTGTGCCGTTGCACACGTCGCAGGCGACAAGCCTGCCGGCATCCTGCATCCGGCGCAGAAGCCAGTTCCCTTCCACTTGGGGATGTACCATGCCGGAGCCTCCGCAGTTGCGGCAGACCTCGATCCTGTCGAATTGGTATTGTCTTTCTTTTTCCATGATGGTTACTGTTTGATGTCCTTTTTGAAATTTCCTTCGTTGTATGCCGCAAGTGCGGCAACGTTCTTCATCCTTTCCCTCAGCCGCGCCGTGCCGCCACGCTCGGCCCCGAAGTCGCCCAAGCTGTGCTCCCTTGCCTCTTCCTCGCGCAACTCCACGACGGCGTCGCATTTCTCGCGCATGTAGCCGGTGAAGGCCTTCATCACCATTGCCTTGTTCAGCCCGCCGTACACCTGTCCAGCGTCGCCGTTGGCCAGTCTGTCGGCCACGATTTGGATGTCTGCCAGGGTGATGGTCACGTCGTCGTCCAGCAGCATCTGCGCCACCTCCTTCGAGAGCATGGCCATCGCATCCGGCTTCATCGGGCGGGCCACGTTCAGCATGTCCTCCACGATGCTCAGGTGCGTCAGCACCAAGGCGGCCAGCGTCCGCTCGTCGAAGTCCTTGGCAAACCGCTTCACGCTCACCTGCCCCGTGCTCCTCACCGATTCCGTGGCCGTGGTGATGCTTCGGTCGGCAGCGGCCACCACAGCGACAGCCGCCAGCGGAAGGCCGTCGCCGGTCCTGTCGTAGAGCCGCTGAGCCACAGGGCATTTCTGTAGCCGTTCCCTTGTCGGTAACGCCACGTCCCGCGTCCCGCAGTCCCGCGTCCCGCAGTCCCGTGTCCCGCGTCCGCCTTGGGCAGCCAATAGGCCGTCACCCGGTAATTGTTCGGCTTCAGGCGTTTCAGGCTG
>CALBPW010000168.1 GCA_937899145.1 uncultured Bacteroidota bacterium | reverse complement strand
TTCATCAAGTGGAAACTCTGAATCCGATTGACGGCTGGAACGGTTGGGCCAAGAGCTGAAAGCCCGTCAATTTTTTGTATCTGCTCAAAAAGTGCAGCAGCGCCATTTTCAACCGTTTGGCGGTTGCGGTGTTTAAGTGTTACCGATATTAGGCGACTTGTGGGCGGATAGAAGAATTGTTGTCGCTCTGCCATTTGCGATTGGTACATTCCTAAATAATCATTATTCGTAACTTGCTGAATAACAATATTTTCGGGGTTGGCGGTTTGAATTATTACAGTTCCTTTTTTTTCCTTTCGTCCAGCGCGCCCACTCACTTGAGCCATAAGCTGATAGCTACGTTCAAATGCCCTAAAATCAGGATAACTGAGCATATTATCGGCATTAATTATTCCGACAATGCTAACGTGTTCAAAATCAAGACCTTTTGATACCATTTGCGTACCAATTAAAATATTTGTCTTTTGCTCTTGAAAATCGCGGATGATGTTTTCCGCACCTTGCTTGCTGCGTGTGGTATCGGTGTCTAAACGAGCGATTTCGGCTTGCGGAAAAATCATCTTTAGTTCGTCTTCGATGCGCTCGGTTCCAAAGCCAGCCATCTGCATGGCGTTGCCACAATGCGGGCAGGCGCTTGGAATATGCGTTGTGTAGCCGCAATAGTGGCATACAAGCCGGTTGATGCTTTTGTGATAGGTCAAGCTGACATCGCAATGTTCGCATTTAGGCACGTAGCCACATTGTGCGCACTCCAAAAACGGACTGTATCCGCGCCGGTTTTGAAACAAAATCACTTGCTCGCCAGCCGTTAGCGCAGCATCAATCGAGCTTAGCAATGTTTGACTGAAACATTGTCGCATAAGTTTGCGGCGGCGTTCTTTTTTTGTATCGACAATAACAATATCGGGCAACACTGCTGTGCCATGCCGATGATTGAGATTCACTAATCCGTATCGTCCTTGTTGTGCATTGTAGTAGCTCTCAAGCGAAGGTGTGGCCGAGCCTAACAATACTTTCGCGTTCAGTTGCAAACCCAAAACAATTGACAAATCGCGGGCATTGTAGCGTGGCGAAGGGTCGTACTGCTTAAAACTGCTCTCGTGTTCCTCGTCAATGATTATCAAACCTAAATTACTGTATGGCAAAAAGATAGACGACCGAACACCAAGAATTATCGGGTAGGCTTGTTCATTGTTGAGTTGCCGGTTCCAAAGTTCGCATCGCTCTGATGATGAATATTTTGAGTGGTAAACGCCCACTTTGTTACCGAAAAACAGCTTGAGCCGTTGCACAATTTGCGATGTAAGAGCAATTTCGGGCAACATATAAAGCACGCGTTTGCCGGCGGCAAGTGTTTCATGAATAAGGTGGATATAGATTTCGGTTTTTCCGCTGCCCGTGATGCCATGTAGCAATACTGTTTGTTGTGTTTCAAAATGCTTTTTTATCTGTTCGAGTGCCTCTTGCTGGTACTGATTAAGCTGATTAATTGGCTTACATTCAGCGGTTTCGGATTGTTGTAATGGGTCTTCAAAATCTTCAATCAGAAAACCATTTTTAACCAAAGTGCGGATAACTGTTGGAGTGGTTGGCACTTTGTCGAGTACAACTTTGTGTAGCACTGTTTTGCCGCTAAATGCCGCATCGCCTAAATAGTCAGTAATCCAACTGAGTACTTGCCGTTGCTTATCAACGCCGCGCGAGAGCAGGGCCAATTTGCGGTTCAGCATTTCGGAACCGGTAATCATTTCCGATAATCGCAAAACTTTTTGTCGGCGCAGCCTTGAGCCGCTTTTAATCTCTTCGGTGATGATGGCAAAACCTTTGTCGGACAGGCTTTTAACAATATTTAAAATCGATTTTTCGCCCGTTTCTTTCGCAAGTTGGCTGACACTCGACTCTTCATCTTTAATTAGAGCCGAATAGACATTTTTTTCAGCGTCAGTAAGTTGCTCAATATCAATATTGTCAGATACAACAGGAAGAATTTTGGTGTCGCTGTCGGGGCGTAAACCAACTGGCACTGCGGCTTTATAGACATCGCCAATTGGACACATATAGTAATTGGCAACCCATTGCCAAAAATCCAATTGAGACCGGGTTACAACAGGTTGTAGGTTGGCGATGCTTTGTATCGATTTTATTTTGAAACCATCGGGCGGTGTGGCTGAAATGCTCTGAATAATGCCGGTGTAGAGCTTTTTTGCACCAAACTCAACCACAACACTTTGCCCCACTGAGGCACTGTCAGCCAGCGAAATGGGCACCTCGTAGGTGAAAGTTCCGCGCACAGGAACAGGAACAATTATTTGAGCAAAAAGAGCGCGTTCTGCCATCTGATTTTTTTATGCAAGTATAAAATTAATTGTTGAATCGGATAATTGTTGAATCGGATAATCGACTATTCAGTTCATCGGTTCGCCATTTCGCCGATTAAACAAATTTTCCGATATTTGCCCATTATGAAACGGGTAATTTGTTGTTTATTAATCGCACTTTTTTTTGCTAAAACCGATGCTCAAACAGTGGGTGTCGTGCTCAGTGGAGGCGGAGCTAAAGGATTGGCTCACATCGGGTTATTAAAAGCGCTCGAAGATAACAACATTCCTGTCGACTACATTTGCGGCACATCGATGGGCGCTATTGTGGGTTCGCTCTATGCCATCGGATACACGCCTGACCAAATGGGCGAACTGCTTAGCTCCGACGAATTTCTGTATTGGTCAACTGGCGAAATTCCGATAGAAAATCAATTATACTATAAAACGCGCAACTTTGACGCCGACCTTGTCAGCCTCGATTTTGAAAAACAGAAAAACGCAATAAAACCACTATTGCCAACAAGCATAATATCGCCCGAGCAGATGGATTTCCGGTTTATGCAAATTTATGCCAACGGCTCGGCCCTTGCGCAGTACGATTTCAGCAAACTGCTTGTCCCGTTTTTTTGCGTTGCAAGCGATGTGCACAACAACCGGCCTTACGTTTTTACACAAGGCAACCTTGGGCAGGCCGTGCGCGCGTCGATGACCTTCCCCGGATATTTTAAACCGATAATGGTTGGCGACAGCGTGTTGCTTTTTGACGGAGGAATGCAAAACAATTTCCCTGTCGATATTCTCGACTCGCTTTACCACCCCGATGTGATTATCGGTTGCAATGTGGCAGAAAACCCAAGAACTCCAAATACCGACGATGTTTATCTGATGCTGATGAACGTGTTTATGAAGCAGTCGAATCTGAAAGTATCGGGCAACGGAATATTAGTATCGCCAAAGGTTAGCCAATATGAGATGATGGATTTTGATAAGTACGATGAAATTCAACCTATTGGTTATGAGGCAACTATGGCAAAAATGGACTCGATAAAGAAACTTGTTGCCCGCCGCGTTGATGCTGACAATTTGGCGGCTCGTAGGCGGGAGTTTACCAGAAACGACAAAAAAATGGTGTTCGACAATGTGATAGTTGACGGCGTAAACGATATTGGAGCTCAATACATTGCACGTAGCATCACCAACAACCGCGACACTTTCAACTTTAGCGAACTTGAAAAAGGCTACTTTGGTTTGACATCTGACATAATGCTGACATCTATCTATCCGCAAGCCTTTTACGACACCACAACCAACTACTATAATCTGCATCTATCAGTAAAAGCCAAAAATCTGCTAACAGTAAAATTTGGCGGCAACCTTGCGTCGGGTAATCGCAGTTTTGGACAAATAGGCATCGATTATCATTTTTTACATCGATATATTTACACAGCCTCGGCAAGCATTACAGCCGGGCAGTTTTATAGCGCGGCCAATGCGAAATTCAGGATTGATATGTCGCCGCAAACCATAGTAGCCTCGTTGCCAGCACTTTATGTCGATATTAGAGCCGCTTATAACCGATGGAATTATTTTAAATCGACAAACGAAATATTTTTTGATAGCGAAGACCTTTCGCAGGTTTTCAATTCAGACAAATACATCGGAATTGACCTTGGAACATCTCTCGGAAACCGTGGGGTGGCAACAGTTGGCGTGGCATACGGGTCAAATTACTACGAGTATTTTCACATCAACTCAATAACCAAAAGCGACAATGCCGACGAAACCGAAATGCGATACCTTGACACAAAATTGAATTTGGAATACAGCACACTCAATTTCCGACAATATGCCAATAAAGGGACACGACTATTTGCTTATGCCAGTTATATAACTGGTACTGAACATTATAAACCTGGAACAACAGCAGTGCCGTTTAACGCAAAATCGGACGAGTTCGGACATCAATGGATTAGTTTCAACCTGTCGCAAACGCAATATTTACAAATCGCAAAACACTTGTCGCTGGGCTATCAGCTTATGTTTCACTATAGCAGCAAACCGACATTTGCCAACAGCATCGCCTCGCTTTTGACAGCCAAAGTGTATAATCCGTTTCCACAAAGCCAATCGCAAATCTTGGAGAAATTTCGTGCAAATCAGTGGTTTGGAATGGGCATAATGCCGATAATCAACATTGGCGAGCGAGTGCAGCTGAGGTCAGAATTCCACCTGTTCGAACCTTACAGATACATATTGACTACCAATTACTTGACAACATTTAGCGAGCGATTCCCCAAACCGCGATTTATGGCCGAAGAAGGCATTGTTTGGCATACACCCATCGGGCCTTTGGCATTAACTTGCAACTATTATTATAAAGAAGAAAAACCATGGCGATTCCAAGTAAATTTAGGTTTTTTGTTGTTTAACAGACGAGGAAACGAATGACAAAACGGGAGAAGAATCTTATGCAAAAGAATTTTAACGCTTTTTAAATCGATTATAATGAACAATTTATATTTCAGTCACAAACTAAAACAACATAAAAAATGAAATTATTTCCTGCTCTCGAAAAAAAGTACACCGCCGACCATTCATCGGCGGTTGAGGCTCAGAGGCTTGCACATTTTATTGCAGGCGCGCCCGTGGTTTTTCAAGTATCGCGGTTGATGATAAAATTTGGCATTCTGAAAGCATTGGCTGATAATCGTAATGGATTGACACAAACTGAAATAGCCAAAAAATGCAACCTGTCGGAATATGCTGCGCAGGTGCTTCTTGAAGCATCACTCTCTATTGGCACTGTCTTTTTCGCCGACGGGCATTATAAGATAACAAAAGCCGGCTGGTTTCTTATCAACGACACAATGGTGAACGCCAACCTCAATTTTAATCATGATGTTAACTACTTGGGGTTGTTCCGATTAGAGGAATCGCTGCTTAACGGCAAACCCGAAGGATTGAAAGTTTTTGGGCAGTGGCCAACTATTTACGAAGGACTGTCGCAACTGCCACCCGAGGTGCAAAAAAGCTGGTTCGGTTTCGACCATTTCTACAGCGACAACTCGTTTGCCGAAGCCCTGAAAATCGTCTTTTCCAATCACCCGCGCACACTGCTTGATGTTGGTGGAAATACTGGCCGTTGGGCAATGCAATGTGTTGATTTTAATAAAGATGTAAACGTGACTATAATGGATCTTCCGCAACAAATCGCAATGATGAAAGAGCAAACGGCAGGTAAATCGGGTGCCGACCGCATTCATGGGCATGGAGCTAACTTGCTCGACCCTGAAGAACCGTTCCCCACAGGCTTTGATGCCATTTGGATGAGCCAATTCCTTGATTGTTTTTCAGAAGCCGAAGTAACAAGCATCTTGACACGGGCGGCCCGTTCAATGTCGAAAACAAGCACCGTCTTCATTATGGAAACCTTTTGGGACCGCCAGCGATTTGAAACAGCAGCCTTCGACCTTACAATGACCAGCGTTTATTTTACAGCTCTTGCTAATGGTAATAGCAAAATGTATCATTCCGACGATATGCGCCGTTGCATTGAGGCTGCCGGCTTGCAAGTCAGCAAAATACACGACGGCATAGGTTTAGGACACTCAATTGTTGAATGTAAGTTGAAAGTTTAACAAGTTTGAATTAAGGATTTCACATTAAAAGCAAAAAAGAACCAGCCTTGTAACACAAGGCTGGTTCTTTAGTTCTATTTTACTTATTTCTCAGTAATTAATTTGAGTGTATTCTACTTCTATTATGTTAGTTTCAGCGTCAAACGGGCCAACTAATACGTTCGGAATAACTTCGGTGTTATCGTAATTGTTATATGAAATAGAATAATTTGGTAATTCAACAAATAATACATTTTCTTCGTTATCATAAGCCGACGCAAATTCACTATCGCTTTGATTTATTGTTGTACCGTACAAAGGTTTCATCGACTTTCCGTTAATAGTGGCAGCTTCACCATTTTCAGCAATATAAACATTCTTGTCATCTGCGGCTGATTTAACAGGCACTTTGGGTCGTGTCCCTGATGTTGAACTTGAAATATATTGTTGTCCTTTTATCGGAAGACTTACAGTTGTGTTATTCAATTTAATACTGCGACGGAATAAATGCGTACCATCGTTTCCAACAGCAATTTCCGATATATAAACAGGGTTGTATGCAGGTAATTTAAATGTCATTTCAGAGCCAACAGATATTAAGTTGTGGAACGTAATAGATTGTGATGCGTGCACCAATAGCCTGATTCTTAAGTAATTCGCCAGCTGTGTTGCGTATTGCGGCCTGATAACCAAAGGTTTGTGGCATTTGGGCTTGTGCTAAAACGGCTAATGCCGAAACTGCTAATGTTAACAATGTCTTTTTCATGATTTATGTTTTTTTATTGTTTGATAATTTTTGTTGAAACGATTGATTTATTGTCTTTTACAAGTGTGAGAATATAATTGCCGGGTGCAAGTTGCGATAGACCTATCTGTTTGCCCTCATCAAGTTTGCGCCGCAAAACTAAACGGCCGTTGGCGTTGTATATCAAGCAGAAGCAATCACTGTCGGCGTCAATGTTTAATATATCAGTTACCGGGTTGGGGTAGATTTTTGCAATGCTAACACTTTCATCAATTACTATTGTCTTATTGATAGTATCAATCTTGATAATAGTATCAGGTTTGATAGTATCGTTTACAATAGTTGTGGTATCAGTAATAGGCTTGATGTTGACAGGTATAACTTCTTGAGCAACAATAGTATCGCCACAAACTGAGCAATGCGAGCCTTCTGTCAGGCCGGTTGTTGAATCGGTGGCGGCAACAGCTTTATCAATGACAATTGTGTGCCCTGTAGCAGGAATACTGATGCTGTCGGTTGTCATTGGAAGTGCGCAAATGGTGCAGTAACGTACCGAATCGTATGAACCGGCAATTGTGCATGTCGGCTCTATGCGGTTTACAATTGCAAAACTATCGGCATTGTGGGTGTGGACAGGCATTGTAATTTTTGTTCGGCTAAGTTCTTGCTTGCAAACCTTGCAGTAAACTACATTTTCGTAACTGCCTTCTTCGGTGTTTGTAGGTTCAATTTTGTTTTCAACTACAGCCGGTGCAGGTGTATGCCCCGTAGCGGGAATAATGGTTTGCGCTACAATGGTGTCGCCACAAACCGAACAATGCGAACCCTCAGAAAGTCCGCTTGTAGTGCAGGTTGCTGCTACTGCAGTATCGGTTACAACACTGTGAGCATGTTGTTCAGTAGCTGCAACAATAGAAACTAAACTCGTGCTAAAGTACTGATTATTAGTATTTTGCTGGGGGGGGGTAAAAAAGGTTACTCCTCCAAAAAAACTGCCAGATTCCGCTTCAACCGAAGTGGTAAATGGCGAGAATTGCCCTTGTGCGAAGCAATTGGCCGCACCAAGCGCAAAGAAAATCAGAAAGGATTTTTTTAACATTTTATTTTTATTTTGCTACAAATTGATAATTCGTTATTTCATTCATTGGGTGCGGTAAAAGTAGTAATTGGATTAATAAAAGCAAGAAAAAAGTAGAAGAGTTTTTTTGAGACAACACAACTGAGCTTTAACAACAATTTGCCGGTTATTCGCTTCACCAGTTCACCATATTCTTTACGAAAATTCTGTTTTTTGTTAGTCAACAGGTTGTTAATAACTATAAATAACTATTTTCGCACAATTTTTTTAATGGCAACATAATGAAACGAAAAATCACCATTGGCGACATCACAATGAAACAAGCCGCCGACAAAGCCGATTATGCACTCTCGTTTCGTGAGAAGATTGAATTGGCTAAAATGCTTGACAAGACAGGAATTTCCGTCATCGAACTTGCACCCATAACCGATGGCAAAACCGACAGTTTGCTAATCAAATCGCTTGCATCAGCAGTTAAGAACAGCACAATAGCCGTTCCGCTGAATATTGCCGAAGCCGATACTGTGGAAACAACATGGAATGCGTTAAAAGGCGCCGCTCACCCTCGATTGCAAATCTCTGTTCCTGTCAGCACGGTGCAGATGGAATATTTCTGCCACAAAAAGCCGACTGCCATTCTCGAACTCATTGCCAATCTGACCAAAAACAGCCGCAACACTTGCGCTGATGTTGAGTTTGTAGCCGAAGATTTCAGCCGTGCCGACAAAGATTTTCTTTGGCAGGCAATAGACGCGGCCGCACAAAATGGAGCCACAACAATAACCGTATGCGACGCCGCCGGCAACCTGCTGCCCGGCGAGTTTGCCGACCTTGTTAAACAAGTTAAAGAGCATTTGCCAAACAATGTGCGGCTGGGCGTTCGCTGCTCAAACGAGTTCTACCTTGCCGACTCGTGCGCCATTGCAGCCGTTGCCGCTGGCGCCGACGAGATAAAAACAGCCCCCTTCGGCAACTTCACCGTTTCGCTCGAGCGATTTGTAAAAATTCTGAATCTGAAAGCCGACGCGTGCGATGTTTGTTGCAGCGTGCGGGCAACTGAGCTGCACCGCGCCGTAGAGCAGATAAAACGCCTCTGCCAAACCAATCGTTCAAAACCGACATCGTTCTCAAACATAACATCAACCGACCGCACCGATATTCAACTTTCAGTTCACGACAGCCGCGAGACCGTTATCGAAGCTGCCAAAAGCCTCAATTTCGACCTGTCGGAAGAAGACGCCGAAAACGTGTATAACGAGTTTTTGAAAGTTGCCGCCAATCACGAAACCGTTGGCGCAAAAGAACTCGACGCCATCATTGCAACAGCCGCATTCCAAGTGCCGCCAACCTATAAATTGGGCACTTACGTCATCAATTCGGGAAATCTGATGTCGGCAACATGCCAAATTCTTCTGAAAAAAGGCGAGGATTTGCTTGAAACCGTTTGCATTGGCGACGGACCGATAGACGCCGCTTTTCAGGCCATCGAAAAAGTTATTGGCACACATTACGAACTCGACGATTTCCAGATTCAGTCAGTAACCGAAGGGCGTGAGGCCATGGGCGAAACCGTTGTCCGCTTGCGCCATAACGGCAAAATATACTCAGGCCGCGGCATATCAACCGACATTGTAGGCTCAAGCATTGCCGCCTATCTGAACGCAGTCAACAAAATAGCATTTGAGGAGGAGGCATAAACTATGAAACTGTCATTTTCAACACGCGGCTGGGCCGATATGTCGTGGGCGGAAATCCTCGACAATGCAAGCGAGATGCGCTTTTCGGGCATCGAGATATACAACGTCTTCAAAACCCCCGATTTTATTGCCAAAGGCGGACCATTTCACAAATACTCGCTAATGGCATCGTTGCGCGAACTGCGCGAGAAGAAACTCGCAATCCCGTGCTTCGACAGCTCGCTCGACCTGTCGGAAGACAACGCCGAGATGATTGCCGAAATGCAAAATATGATTGCCATCGCCGCCGAAATGCACAGCCCTTACGTGTGCGCTTTCGCCAAAAAAGGCACAACGGAAATGGTCAAACAAAATCTGACAAAACTTATTCCGGCAGCCGAAGAAAAAAATATCACCATACTGATTAAGACAAGCGGAATATACGCCGATACCGCCCTGCTGCGCGAGTTGCTCGACTTTTTTGCTTGCGACCAGATTGCCGTTATCTGGGACGTTCATCATCCATACCGCGACCATGGCGAAACACCTGCGCAAACCATCACCAACCTTGGCGCATACGTCAAGCACGTCCACCTGCGCGATAGCGACGACGCCAACCGCTATAACATTATTGGCGAAGGAAACTTCCCGATTGCCGATGTCATGAAATCGTTGTCATCAATTGATTACGACGGATTTATATCGCTTGAATGGAAACCCGAATGGATGCTCGATTTTACCGACCGCAGCGTCATCTTTCCGCATTTTGTCAACTACATGAGCCAGTTCGAGAACACCCGCGGCAAGCGCAGCGAACTTTATCCAAACCACGACGGCACAGGCTATTACATCTGGAAGAAAGACGAACTGCTGAATATGACATTCTCGCAAGTGCTCGACCGTGTGGTTGAGGAGTTCCCTGACCAATATTGCTTCAAATACACCACTCTCGATTACACTCGCACATACGCCGAGTTCCGCGACGATGTTGACAACTTTGCCCGCGCTCTTGTGTCGATGGGCGTAAAACCCGGAGCAAAAGTGGCTGTTTGGTGTACCAACATTCCGGCTTGGTACATAACATTTTGGGCAACAGTTAAGATTGGCGCGGTATTGGTAACAGTGAATACAGCCTATAAGATTCATGAGGCCGAATATCTTCTGCGTCAGTCAGATACCCACACACTTGTGATGATAGAGAGCGCATTGGATTCAAATTATCGGGCTATTATAAACGAACTTTGTCCGGAGATTGCAACAAATCAGCCCGGAAAACCGCTTCACAGCAAGCGATTGCCATTTTTGCGCAACGTTATCACTGTGGGCTTCCGCCAAAAAGGCTGCCTGACACTGCAACAAGCAATGGAGCGCGCCAATTTGGTCCCGCTCGAGGAGATTCAGCGCATGGCCGAAGCTGTCAAACCCGACGATGTGTGCAATATGCAATACACCAGCGGCACCACCGGATTCCCCAAAGGCGTTATGCTGACACACTACAACGTGGTGAACAACGGCAAGTGCATAGGCGACCGCATGGGACTGTCAACAGCCGACCGCATGATGATTCAAGTGCCAATGTTCCACTGCTTCGGCATGGTCTTGTCGATGACATCTTCAATGACACACGCAGCCACAATGTGCCCGATGCCATACTTCTCCGCCAAATCGTCGCTGGCTTGCATCAATCAAGAGCATATAACCTGCTTCAACGGCGTGCCAACAATGTTCATTGCCATGTTCAATCACCCCGATTATCGCAATACCGACTTCTCATATATGCGAACCGGCATTATGGCAGTCTCAGGTTGTCCGCCAGAGCTGATGCTCCGTGCGGCCGAGCCTTCGGAGATGAATATGCGCGGCATTGTCAGCGTTTACGGACAAACCGAATCGGCTCCGGGTAGCACCATGTCGGCTTGGACCGACTCGCTTGAGGTGCGCACCGATACGGTGGGATACGCCTTCCCGCACGTGCGCTGCAAGGTGGTTGACCCCGAAACAGGACTTGAAGTGCCGGCAAATACAAATGGAGAGTTTTGTTCGAAAGGCTACAATATTATGAAGGGCTACTACAAAATGCCCGAAGCCACAGCTCAAACCATTGATGCCGACGGCTGGCTACACAGTGGCGACCTTGCCTGCGTCGACGAAAACGGCAACTACAAGATAACAGGCCGCCTGAAAGATATGATTATCCGTGGCGGCGAAAATATCTATCCTAAAGAGATTGAGGAATTTATCTATACCCATCCCAAGGTGAAAGACGTTCAGGTGATTGGTGTTCCCGACGAGAAATATGGCGAGGAGGCTATGGCTTGTATCATCTTGAAGGAGGGCGAGGAGATAAGCGAACCCGAGATGCGCGACTTCATCGTAGGCCGTTTGGCCCGCCACAAAGTTCCGCGCTACATCGACTTTGTAAAATCGTTCCCGATGAACGCCGCCGGCAAAATCCTGAAATACAAGATGCGCGAAGAGGCTGTTGAAAAATTGGGATTGAAGAAGTGATTTGAACTGCGGAAAGCGAAGGGAAAATTTTGTTGTAGAGATACAATGCGTTGTGTCTCTACAATCTTTATTTTTCAGTCTTATTCTATCAATAGGCGGTTATTGGCTGAGTTTAATCTTCAACAATCTCTCCCGATAATTAATGGCTCTTATCTGTTTCTGCTCCTTTGAACCTCTCAACCTTTTAGACTTGTTAAACCCATTAAGTATTTATACTTTTGCGATTCAAAAAAAGTGCATCGTTTTTATTCTTATCGAAAGATAAATTATTATAAATCAACGTAAAAGCGATAAGGCGTTATCATTAAAAACAGAAACTATAACAAGAGAACAATATGTCAACGAACTTTGTAACACTTGACGGCAACGAGGCCGCAGCGCACATTGCGTATGAGTTTACTGAGATTGCCGCAATCTATCCCATCACACCATCGTCGCCAATGGCCGAACATACCGACGCTTGGTCGGCAAAAGGACGCAAAAATATTTTCGGTCAGCAAGTTACGCTTATCGAAATGCAGTCAGAAGCGGGCGCCATTGGTGCTGTTCACGGAGCGGCACAAACAGGCTCGCTTGCCACAAGTTTCACATCAAGTCAGGGACTGATGCTGATGATACCGGTGCTGCACCGCATTGCCGGCGAGCGCCTTCCCGTTGTTCTGCACGTTGCCGCCCGCACCGTCGGCACACATGCGATGAGCATCTTTGGCGACCACTCCGATGTTATGGGTTGCCGCAACACCGGCTTTGCAATGCTCTGCACCGGCAGCGTTCAAGAAGTAGTAGATTTGGCCGGAGTGGCTCATCTTGCTGCCGTCAAAGGGCAAACTCCTTTTATGCACTTCTTCGATGGTTTCCGCACATCGCACGAGATTAACACTGTCGAAATGATTGATTCCAAAGCTCTTACTGGTTTGCTCGACAAAGATGCTCTGCAATCGTTCCGCTCACACGCCCTCAACCCTGAACATCCGCTTATGCGCGGAACAGTGCAAAATCCCGATGTCTTCTTCCAAGTGCGCGAGGCTTGCAATCCTTATTACGATGCCCTGCCACAGATTGTTGAAGATTACTTCCTGAAAATCAATGCAATAACTGGTCGTTCATATCATCTTTTCAACTACTACGGCGCACCCGATGCCAAAAATGTTATTGTTGCTATGGGCAGCGTTTCGGGTGCAGTGAAAGAGGCCGTTGACAGCCTCAATGCCAAAGGCGAAAAGACAGGCTTTGTGCAAGTTCATCTCTACCGGCCGTTCAGTGCCGGGCATCTGCTAAATGCTTTGCCGCAAAGCGTTGAGCGCATCGCGGTACTCGACCGCTGCAAAGAGCCCGGCAGCGCAGGCGAACCGTTATTTGAAGATGTTTGCTCAGTAATTCTAAACTCTGATAGAAAAATCACGGTTGTTGGTGGCCGATATGGTCTGTCATCAAAAGATACCGACCCGGGACAAATCCTTTCAGTGTTTGCAAATTTATCGGCCCAAAACCCGAAAAACGGCTTCACCATTGGCATAACCGACGATGTTACTCACCTGTCGTTGCCCACATTGCCATTCGACAACCCGGGCGGCGACACATTCAGCTGCAAATTCTGGGGATTGGGTGGCGACGGAACAGTTGGAGCCAACAAAAACACTGTGCATATTGTCAGCGAGTGCGCCGGAATGTATGGGCAGGCCTATTTTGAATACGACGCCAAAAAATCGTTCGGCGTAACAAAATCGCACCTTCGGTTTGGCAAAAATCCTATCGAGAGTTCATATTATGTGAAGAGTGCCGACTTTGTAGCGTGCCACAATCAAAGTTATATTGATAAATACGACATCATCTCCGAAGTGAAACAAGGCGGAACCTTCCTGCTCAACTGCACCAAAACCGATGCCGAGCTTGAAGCGTGGCTGCCGGCAAAAGTTAAGCGCGCATTGGCTCTCAAAAAAATCCGGTTCTGCGTGATTGATGCCACCGATATTGCAATGAACATCGGTCTTGGCAGCCACACCAACACTGTGCTGCAAGCCGCATTCTTCGCTTGCACAGGCATCATCAAACCCGATGTCGCCCTTGAGGCAATGAAAGCCGCCGCGCGCAAAACCTATTTTGCAAAAGGCGAGGAGGTTGTGAACAAAAACGTTGCCGCCATTGACAAAGGAGCGGCCGGCGTTCGCGAAATTCAAGTTCCTGAAGCGTGGGCAACATCTGACGATATTGTTAAAAACGAAATCGATGACCGTCCTGCTGTTGTAAAAAATCTGCTTGAGCCAATAAACGCGCAAAAAGGCGACGACCTGCCCGTCAGTGCGTTTGCCGACTGCATCGACGGAACTCTTGAAATGGGCTTAACCGCCTACGAGAAACGTGGCATTGCCGTTAAAGTGCCAGTCTGGAATGCCGACAAGTGCGTTCAGTGTAACCAGTGCTCGCTTGTTTGTCCGCACGCCGTCATTCGCCCTTATTTGTTGGACGAAACCGAAAAAGCCGCCGCACCCGAAGGCTTTAAGACAATTGTAGCCAACGGCAAAGCCAAACAGATGGGTCTGCATTTTGCCCTGACAATATCGAACTTAGACTGCACAAGCTGTGGCAGCTGCGTACAAAGTTGTCCGGCCAAAGCCCTTGAAATGCAGCCGGTTGAGTTTAGCGACGCCAATAAATCGCAATTTGAATACGGTCTGACGCTTGCACCAAAAGGCGACATCTTTGAGCCATACTCAATAAAAGGAAGCCAGTTCCGCCAACCGCTGCTCGAGTTCTCAGCCGCGTGCGCCGGTTGCGGCGAAACACCATACGCCAAACTGCTCACCCAACTTTTTGGCGACCGCGTCTTCTGGGCCAACGCCACCGGCTGCTCGCAAGCGTGGGGCTCGGCAATGCCCGGAATCCCTTATACAGTCAATCACCGCGGCTTTGGACCAGCTTGGACCAACAGCCTTTTCGAGAATAATGCCGAACTTTGTCTTGGAATGTATCTGTCTGTAAAACAGCGACGTGCATTGCTGAAAGAAAAAGTTGAGGCTTTAGCCGAAAATGGCAACGACGCTCTAAAATCGGTCTGCCAACAATATCTCGACACCTTCAACGATATTCAAAAATCGCGCGAAGCGTCTGATAATCTGATAGATGAACTGCAAAAAACCGATAATGAGCAGTCGTCGGAGATTTTGGCGTCAAAAGATATTCTGTCGAAAAAAACATTCTGGATGTTTGGAGGCGACGGTTGGGCCTACGACATCGGCTTTGGCGGTCTCGACCACGTGATTGCCGGCGGCGAGAATATCAATGTATTTATCATCGACACTGAGATTTACTCAAACACAGGCGGACAGAGCAGCAAAGCGACACCAATGGGCGCTGTTGCAAAATTTGCCGCATCGGGCAAAAAGAGCCGCAAAAAAGACCTTGGCGCAATAATGATGACCTACGGCAATGTGTATGTGGCACAAGTGGCTATGGGAGCCAATCCTAACCAACTAATCAAAGCTGTGAAAGAGGCGGAGGAGTACGACGGGCCATCGATTGTGATAGCCTACACGCCATGCGCGTCGCACGGTATCTGCATTGGTATGCACCGCGTTCAGGAAGAGATGAAACGCGCCGTTGATAGCGGCTACTGGCTGCTCTATCGCTACGACCCGCGCAAAGAGCATCCGTTCCAACTCGACTCAAAAGCACCAACAATGCCGTACAAAGAATTTTTGGCTGGCGAGGTGCGCTACAACTCACTCACACGCAGCTTCCCCGACAATGCCGATAAACTCTTTGAGCAAGGCAGCATCGACGCCGAAGAACGTTACAGGAGATATTCCGAAATGTAAAGCGGAAAAGGCACTATAGATAACGGAGGAAGAGAAATAAAGAAGTAGTAAAATATTGATTATCAAATTGTAGAGGCGAAAAACATTCGCCTCTGCGTTTTTTTGGATTCAACCCGCAAATGCAACTTGCGGCAAATATGGGAAAATTCCAACAGGCGAATGAGAAACCGGGTATGATTGAATGATTGCTTGTTGCGGCAAATAGGGAAAAATCGGAAGTGGGGGGATTTTTATATTTAGGTTTTGTATTCCATTGTTTGAAAATGATGTTGTATTTGATGGATTTGTTTTTGCTATTTCTTTTGCCTTTGCACTTTTATTTCTGTCTGCACCTAAATGGATAGAGTAGGCTAGTTCTTCAATCATAATTCTTGCTCCTTTATAATCTTCGTTAGAAATTGCTTCGTAGGCAAGGTGATAGTCTTAGACTTATCACCTAACCCCCTATGAGTTGTGTCATTCTTACACAACTCAGGGGGCTCTGCGAGGCTCCCAGCTACCTTTTTTATAAAAAATAATTCTTTTTATTTGCCAAAAATTTTCTTTTTATTTTCAAAAATATTTTTATATTTTTCAAAAAATAGAATTAAGATCGGAAGAGCACACGTCTGAACTCCAGTCA
>CALBPW010000167.1 GCA_937899145.1 uncultured Bacteroidota bacterium | reverse complement strand
CACAAACATATTACCCAAATCCTCTGATATATCATTAATAACAAGAAGGAAGAAATACTGGTTTGCAGCTGTCGGGAGCTGACGCAGCGTGACCGTTGCTCTCACAGTACCCTTTACAACGCCGAAGTCGAGAGAATCGTGGTACACATACATTCCACTTGCATCCTCAGGAGGAATGAAGCCAGGCTCCGGTTGGGGTTCGGGGTCAGTGCCAGGGTTAACAGGTACTATCACTACACTGTCCATATACTCAGGATAGCGAGACTCACGCTTGAAGTTCTTAGAGAACAACGTATTCTCTTCACCCTTTATGCGCAATTTCACATTTATTTTGTTGGCACCAATACCCTTTATTTCGATAACGAAAACGGGATTACCAGTGGTCTGCAGCATTGCCAGCAGCTCTGGCGAAAGTTCAAAAGTCTGCTCGGGAACAGTACCAATACCAGTAGTCGCATCGTAGGTTACAGTGCTGTTGATTTCGGTTACGGGGAGGTTCATCAGGGGCAGTTTGGCCTCAAATTCAGACACGCCGGCGGCATCAGGAGCCTGCACAGCTATAGCTGCTGTAATAGCTTCATCCTCTGGAATCCACACACCGGTGAGGTTCTCTGGATAGTTGCCGTCGCCACTATCGTCATCATCCTTTGTGCATGAGGTAGCACACAGCAATGCCGTTGCAGCAAATGCTAACATTAAAATCTTTTTCATTGCTGTGTTTTTTAAATTTCTCCGCAAAGTACAAAATTTAACTATTAAAAACCGCAATTAAACTAAAAAGGCGGACAGAACATGTCTGCCCGCCAGCAACAAAAAAACTATTTAATTCTATCAATTAACCGCTATTGAAGCAGATACAATGGATACACTAACGCTGCGGCTAATAATAGTGCCGACAAAAACATAAAAAATGCTGATTCGCGTTCCTTGCTGATTTTTGCTTTCATAAAATAATTGTGTTTTAATTTTCTATGGCTAAAGTAGGACGCAGCGCATAAAACCGGCTGTCGATATGTTACATAAATTGTCAATATCGGGCTTGAACGATGTTCGCTTAAAAAAAACGCAATATGTAACATGCGCTAAAAATAATGTAACATTTGGTTTGTCCGTTTTTTGGATTGCAGGCTATAATTGCCGTTAAATTATACTGATTATTAAGCAGATGACCTCGCACCTGTTTTTGACAGCAACTTTTGGCGCAATAGCGACAAACGCTTGTAAAAAGGATTAAAAAACTGAATTGCTTATAAAATGATAACTTTATACCGATTCAAATTCGCTTCTTTTTAAAGAATGAAAATCAATTTCAGTTATCAGTATTTAAACAACATAAAATTTGAATTAATACAACAATAATTAAACATTAAAATGATGAGAACCGGTTTAATAATTTTGGCAATATCCGCAACAATGGTTGCGTGTGCTGATGTGCAAAAAGGTGACAGTAATACTTTTGTGTATAATGGCAATCCGCTTATTACCGACAAATTCACTGCCGACCCGGCGCCAATGGTGAGCAACGGCCGCCTATATTTATATGTTGGGCATGATGAATATTACGAAGGGCAAGACAGTGCTGGCGGCGGAAAAGAATTTAACATAACTGAGTGGCTTTGCTACTCAACCGCCGATATGAAAACATGGACTGACCATGGCGGCGTTTTGCGTCCGTCCGATTTCAAATGGGCTGATACCATAACAGCCAAAGTGGGCACAGCTTGGGCAGCGCAGGTGGTAGAGCGCAACGGAAAGTTCTATTATTACACCACAGTGCAAGGGCAAAAACCATACGTTGGCTATGCAATTGGTGTTGCCGTGAGCGATTCGCCAACAGGCCCGTTTGTTGACGCTATAGGCAAACCTCTTGTTTGCGATACAATGACCGGCAACGGAAAGCGTGGCTGGTGGAACGATATTGACCCGACAGTTTATATTGATGGCGACGAGGCTTGGCTTTGCTGGGGAAATGGCACTTGTTTTCTGGCGAGACTGAAAGATAATATGACCGAAATTGGTGGCGATATTATAACCTTAAATATGCCAAAATACATTGAAGGCCCGTGGCTTACAAAGCGTAACGGCATTTGCTATCTGATTTACGCATCGATGGGTGTTGGTAGAGAGGCTATCGACTATGCGACTGCCACAAATTTTGAAGGACCTTGGACACATTGCGGACAAGTAACCGGCGAGGCTGAAAACAGTTTTACAATCCACCCGGGAGTTGTCGAATTTAATGGCAAATGGTATCTTTTCTATCACAATGCAACCGCTGTTGTTGATGGCAAAAAAGGCGCAATCGGACGCCGCTCGGTTTGCGTCGATGAACTAAAATTCAATGCTGACGGCACAATAAAGTTTGTACAACAATCGAAATAGAAAAATTTTCGCAAATAGGCGGTTTGTTTTTTCTTCTGATTATCTTCATAATCGTATTGTTACAAAGCAACAGCATTGATTTATCGCAAAATATGTGGTTAGCAATAGCACATGCCGAACGGATATTCAAACTTTTTTAACTCAAACAATAGCAGAACAGCTGAATATGCCGGTTTTGTAACATTCGGGTAATTATAATAGATTGATAATCAAACTATATCACTTAATAAAAACTAAAAATGAAGAAGATTTTTTTATCACTATGTGCAGTCGGAATAGTTGTTTCAACGATGGCGCAAAAAACTGAAACTCAAGTGTATTTGTGTTTCGGTCAATCAAATATGGAAGGAAATGCGGCAATAGAAGAAATCGACCGGCAAAACATCAGTCCGCGGTACACAATGATAGCCGCTGTTGATTTTCCGAAAATGGGCAGAAAAATGGGAAAAATGTATCCTGCCGTTCCGCCTCTTTGCCGCGAAAATACAGGTCTGACACCAGTTGATTATTTTGGCCGCACAATGGTTGAGAATCTGCCCGAAAATGTGAGTGTCTGCGTGATAAATGTTGCAATTGGCGGTTGCAAAATACAAGCATTTATGAAAGACAGCATTGAGCAATATTGCAAAACCTGTCCCGACTGGATGGTTGGAATGTTAGCCGCCTATAATAACAATCCTTACAAGCGGCTTGTTGACATGGCAAAAATTGCGCAAAAAAAGGGAAAAATAAAAGGCATTCTGATTCATCAAGGCGAGTCGAACACGGGCGATGAAGCATGGCTTGGAATGGTTAAAACGGTGTACGACAATCTGATAAAAGACCTCAATCTGAATCCTGACGAAGTGCCTTTGTTGGCTGGCGAGGTTGTAAACTCCGACCGTGGAGGCATCTGCGCGGCTCACAATCCGATTATAAACCGCTTGCCCGAGGTTATAAAAAATGCCCACGCGATAAGTTCAAGCGCTTGCCCCGAAAATATCGACCAGCTGCATTTTAATGCCGAAGGCTATCGTATGCTTGGACGTCGGTATGCGGCAAAAATGCTTGAACTGCAAGGAATTAAAATGAAAGACGATTCAAATCCACGCGCCAATGGTTTAGAGTCGCCAATTGTGCATTGCACCAATTATTACTTCGACCGCGAGAAAAACGAAATGGTATTTGATAAGGGCAAAGCCCGTTTCCGCGCTGTAACTTTCAATGTTTATGCGCCTGACGCTCAAAAAGTTGAATTTAGCAGTCAGTTCACAAAAGGCAATCAGCCAATGGTTAAAAACTCAAAAGGCGTATGGTCAATAACCTTAACCCCCGAAAAACCAGATATTTATCCGTATAATTTTATTATTGATGGCGTGTCGATTTCCGACCCTGCGAATATGAATATCTTTCCGAACGAGAATTTTAAAGCATCGCTTTTTGAAGCACCCGATGATGATATGCCTTACACCATTAAAAATGTGCCGCACGGAAGGGTTACATATATGAATTACAAATCGGGTGAACTTGGTGTTTATCGGCCTATAATTATTTATACACCAGCCGAATACGAACAAAATCCGAACAAAAAATATCCGGTTTTTTATCTTGTAAGCGGAACAACCGATACCGAGGAGACTTGGTACAAAGTGGGAAAATTCAACACTATA
>CALBPW010000166.1 GCA_937899145.1 uncultured Bacteroidota bacterium | reverse complement strand
GTGCACATTGGATTTACAATGCCAAAGCAAGTAAAAAAAAAAAGTGAAAAGCAAAAATTTCGGGCGGATTTTTTTGAAAGGTTTTCAAACACGCCCGTATCTTGTTGTTTATAAACGCCTTCCCGCAAACCGTGTGCAGCCCGAGCCGTGTTGCCGCCTCGCTTATGCCAAGTAGTGAGACGCCTTCGGTGGTGGCGTGGCAAATCTGACCTAATAGAAAAATAGAGAGTTAAAAAATGGGGATTTCTCTAATCCTTTTCAATCAGCACCACTGCGTATGCCGACATTCCTTCTTCGCGGCCTTCAAAGCCAAGGTGCTCGGTGGTGGTGGCTTTTATTGATATGTCGTCGATGTCGATGTCACAAACATTGGCAAGCACTTGCTGCATTTGTGGAATGAAGTTTTTGATTTTTGGGCGTTGCAGGCAAATTGTGGAGTCGATATTGCCAATGCGCCAACCCTTTTCGGCAACAAGCGCAACTGTTTTTTTGAGAAGAATTTTGCTGTCAATATTTTCAAAATCGGCTGAAGTGTCAGGGAAATGGTAGCCAATGTCGCGCATATTGGCTGCGCCAAGTATTGCGTCGCAGATGGCGTGAATAAGTGTGTCGCCATCGGAGTGCCCAAGTGGTCCTTTGGTGTGTGGCACTTCAATGCCGCCAACCACCATTGGGCGTCCTTCGGTCAACTGATGCACATCGATGCCAAGTCCTACGCGAATCTTCATTTTTATTTAGGATTTAGTCCCGACGGCTATCGGGATTATGAGTTCCTTCGTTACTCTTTCCGGATTTTACACTCTACACTAATTCACCAAATCTTCAAAATCGATTGTTAACGAGAATCGCCAAGTGTTTTTAAGCGGGCTGTTTGAGAAGTTGCCTGATGGAATCAGGTATGAAATATCCAGTCCTAACATCTTCATTTTCACGCCAACGCCAGCTGTAAAGTATTTGCGGTTTCCTTTTTTCTCGTTCTCGTTGAAGTATCCAAGGCGGGCTGCAAATTGGTTTGCGTACCAATATTCTAAACCGATTGATGTCGAAATTTCTTTCATTTCTTCGCTAAATCCGTCGGGTGCGTCGTTAAATGATTGGAATACGCCTTGTATGATGCCAACATCATCGTCTTTTCCTTTCAAAATCACGCGTTCGCCACCATTTGTCGAGTCTTGATAATAGATAGGAGGCGTTGGTACTAATAGTTTGTTAAAATCGACAGTAGCAGTCAGTTTGTTGTATTTGTCGATATTCATAGTAAATGCGCCACCAATTCCTAAATTGGTAGGAATGAAGTTTTTAGTATCGTCGCTATAGCCAAGTTTTGCGCCTAAATTGCTGATGCTAAAGCCAGCGGCCCAATTGCAATCGTAATCGCTAACTCTAATATTATCGGTGTAAAAACCATTAATATCGACAGCAAACGATTTGCCTGCATCAACTTGTTCTTGGTCGGCTCCGCCTTGTCCGCCTGTCAAGTTTGAGTAGATAAACCGGCCGGCCAAACCAAGTGAGAAGTTTTTCGATAATTTGCGGTTGTAAGATGCGTCTATCGCCATTTCATGGGGCGAGAAACTGCCGATTGAGTTGCCTCCATTATCGGTGAAATTGATATTTCCCATTGAAAAATAGCGCAAACTTGCGCCAATAGTTTGGTTTTCGTCTATTTTGTAATAGCCTGATACGTATGCAAGATTCATATCGCTGATGAGTTCGCGCAGCCAAGGGACGTAAGTAACTGATAGTCCGTATGGCGATTCTACAAACGCCAACTTCGATGAGTTCCAAATTTGAGAATAGGCGTCTGGCGAAATGGCAATTCCTGCGTCGCCCATTGCGCCAGAGCGCGAGTCGGGGGCTATTCGTAAAAATGGAACTGCGGTGTGTATAGCGTTTACTTTATTGTCTTGGCCAAGTACGTCGCTATAGTCGGCGGCGCCAGTTTGCGCTGTTGCGGTTACTGCGCTTAGCAGCATTGCAAATGTTAATAATTGATTTCTTTTCATATCTAAAATTTGAAGTCGCAAATATAGAAACTATTTTTAGTCCGATTTATTGTTTGGCGATTATCATTTTTCCTGATTTTGTACTTCGCCCGTTAGTGCTTTTAATTTCAATGGTGTATATGTACAGACCGTTTTCAAGAGGTTTGCCGTTATGCGTTGTGTTCCAGTGGATTGGCTGGTGTGTTTCTTGTGCTGTTGTCAGTTTGCCAACCATTGTGCCAGCGTTGTCAAATATTTTTATTGTTATGTCGGTATTGTAATCGGTTTGGTTATGGTCTGCTACAAACCAGACTTCATCGGTTGCCGGGTTAGGGTAGCAATATACACGGTTTAAGGCTGTTGATGTTTCGTCAACTACCTTAAACGATATTGTTGCGTCGCTCGAATTATTGTAGATATCCCAAACTTTAAGTGTTAATGTATGCCAGCCTTCGCTTAAATTTGTAAGATTGAATTTTATCTCACCCGAATTGAAATTGTCGATATTTCCTTCGTATAAATCGTTCAGAATTAGCATTGTGCTGGCATCTTCATCAAGTGTTGCGGTAATGTTATGCCCAATGCCATTGCCTGTTGTGTTTATCCCCGATTCATCAGAGATGTGGGCGATAATTGTCGGATTGTTGCTTGTTATTCCTCCGTCAACAAAAAATGTATCGTTTACAAAAAGTTCAATTTCGGGACCGTCAAAGTCGTCAATTGCAGTGTTTTCGGGTGTTCCGCCAATAAGCAAGTTGTTTGAGTAGCCTGTGGCTTCGTCGCCTGTGTTGGTTAAGGCGTAAAGGCTGATGCGTCCTTGCCCGTACGAGTAATTTATGTCTTTCGGCATTATGAATTGGAGTGTGAAATATCCATCGGTTACCGACGATTTCCCACTATACAATATGTTGTTATAGGTGTAAAAATCGATAATTGGCGAAAACTCATCGTTGCCTCGGGTAGTTTGTGCCGATGCTTTGTCAAAGATTGTCGAATAGAGTATTCCGTTGTAGTTCAGTAAGTTGCTGTCTTGGTCTGTCAAGTGGCCTTCAATTGTAACCGTATCAACTGCATTAATGGTGTCGCTCAGTTGTGTAGAAACATCTTTATGGTTGATTTTTGTTACAACTATTTTGTTATTGGCGGGATGTACAAGCCGAATGGCAGGGTCGCCAAGCAGGGTGAAGTTTCGTTTGTTGGTTTCTGTTTGTCCGCCAGTAGCATTTTTGGCTCGCAAAATCAAATCGCCAAGGCGTAAGTCATTGTCCGGCTTTTGGTTGTAGATGTTATTGCAGAGTTGGCAATTGTTTCCGTTGTAAACAACGCGTGTTGTAACCAATGCGGCTACCGCACCGCCATTGGGGTTTAGTATGAAACGTTCGCCAAGTGATGTTATTGTGTGTTCATCAAAGCGCCCGTTTTCGCAACTTGCAGTTATCACAAATGATAGCCGGTCGATGTTGCGGAGCGAGGTTGCGTCGGATGTTAAAAAAACCGACTCGTGCGACCATTTGCGCGCGCTGCCATGCCCAATGTAGGTTAGTATTACTGTGCCTTTGCTAAATTGTTTTTTTATAGCTTCGGTAACGGTAGGGTAGGTGTCGCCCGACGAGCTTGACACGTTTTCGTATGCGTCGTAATAAATTTTGTTGATGTTGTATTCCGGCGTTGTTTTTCTGATGCATTCGCTTAGCAATTCAGCATCTAATATAAATTCAGCATCTTCTTGTTTGTCAGCATCGTCTGATATAATGGTGGTGTTGTTGCGCCAGTTGCCTGCATCTTTCATCGATGTGTATCGTTTTATTTTGTCAACCATTTGCCCGGCCTCGGTTGCCGATTTTGCAGGCAATCGGCCTACACCAATATCTAAATAACCCGAAAGTTCGCCTTCACCATTGTCGAGCATTGCAAAAAAGTCGTCTGATACATGACTTTTTGAGTCATCTTCGCCATTTTCTGATTGATAGGTTAAGATGAAATTGCTGTTGGAGCCTAAAATATTTTTGTTGTCGTAGCTCCCGTCGCCAAATAATAGCAAATATTTGAAGCCATCGTTGCGGCGATATAGCATTCTGGCGTAGTTGCGTATTGCTGACACATCGGGTGTGCCGCCTGAAAATTCGTTGAAAATTTGTTGCTCAGTTACTACTTCAACCCGCATTCCGTCTTGTGTGCGGTGCATTTCAGCAAGGTTGTTGGCAGCGTCGATAAAGTTGGGGTGCGTTACAATCACAAGTGTTGGCGTTGGCTGCCCATGAAGGTTCTGATTTTCAATGCGACCCACATCGTTGCCTGTAGTTATTGGCGAACGTAAGTTTGATTGCTCAAACGCAACAAATTCATGGGCGGTGCCATTGCTTGCAACGGTGAAGTTTATTTGATTGTTATCGGTTTGAATATCAATATTTTTGGGCGATAGAGGATTGGTTATGTCCCAAATTGTTGGTGAGCCGCTTGTTACCGCCAAATTGTACTGAACGTTAATATAATTTTTTGATTTTAAATCGCGAAAATGTAGTTGGCGGCTCTTGTTGTATTTTAGCTTTGTGCGGGCTGTCAGCCCTATTTTATCAATGTAGCCCTCTGACCTTGCGCTATTGCTTACAAAAGAATATCCCAAATTTATCTTTGCCGATTGTGGTGTTAGTTTAAAGTTTTTCTGCACGTAATCGGCATACCTGTAATTATCGTAACTTTTTGAAATACTGATTGAAGCGATGATTTCTTTGCGATAGCTAAACTGAAAAGAAGCTGATGTGTTAGCATCTTTACGTCCGGCAGCGGCGACGCGGCAATTTACAGGTTCGCCCGCAACCAATTCGCCAAAATTGAACATAATAGAGTCGGTTGCATTGGTTTTGAGCCGATTGTCGAACCACCGCCGCCCTGATGGAATAAGTGAGTGCCTGTCTTTTTCAATATATTGATAACTGTCTGATTCAGATGTTGTTATGTCGATATTTGAACTGCTGTTTGTATAATTTTGAATTTCGGCTCCCGTGCCTAAATCTGATGTTAAAAGCAGGTAGATGTAGTCGGAGTAATCGTGTTTTTGATGTAGCAGAATATTGTTGAGTGTGTCGCGTATTAGGATGGTAGGACCTTGCGCGTAAAAAATCAGGTAATCGCCACTATTAAACACGCCATCAGTGCCTGAATTTTTTGAGACGGGAATTTCGTTTAAATCATCAAAATCCTCATTATTGTTGATAAAAGAGAGTTGTTTGCCTCCATAACTAAAAATGCGAGTGTCGGCAGGGTTGGTTAATCCCAATGTTTTCAGCTCATCGAAGGTTAATTTGTAAACACCAGATGTATCTACTTTGATTTTGAACCAATTACCTTCGTTGAGTAGTGAGTTTGTTTTGTTGCTGGCTTTTAGCAATACTCGTTGTTGTGGTTTGTAAATAGGTTTTAAGCCTATTTCAAAACTATCAACTACTTCAATCTCGCCATTGGCGTTTCGGCGGAAAGGCGAAAAACTAATTTCGGCAAGTTTTTTATGCTGCGCGCAAGCTATATTCACACCTATATATATATTGGTATCAATTTCGGTGAATTGCGTAAATTGAAATTCGTTGGCATTGATAGCGCGAAATGTGCATTTTTGCCAATAAGATTCTATTTGAATGCAATCGGCGTCAATGTCAGTTTGCAGATAAATTTTGAGCGGTTTCTGCTGAATTAAATTTTCCTCCGACCATAAATTGCGCAAATAATCACGTGATATACAGCCAGATATAAAACCTTCGGCAGATGCTGCAAAAAAAGAGATGATAAGTATGATTGAAACAGAAAAAAATCTGACCATAAGCAATGAATTGTCGGCTAAAATAAAACTTCTTTTTTATCGTTGCAGTATCCAAACGTTGGAATAACTATTTTTATTGCCTGTTTATGTTACAACAAGTTTCGTATCGGCATATTATAATGGTACTACTTTTTTGCGCGGCGCCAGCAGCAATTTTTGCGCAAGATAGTCCGTTGAGCCAGTGGAGCAACGATATGCTTGCTGCCAATCCGGCGTTTGCAGGCTCGGCCGACAGATTGCGCCTCAATATTTTTTATCGCAATCAGTGGCCAAAAAGCGATGCGAAATTTCAATATTATGGCGGTAGCGCTGATATGCCGATAGTAAAAAACATGGGCGTTGGACTGCTGTTTAGCAACGACCAAATGAGTTTTTTGTCACACCGTCGCGCTGATGTTGCGTACAGTTATAAAATTGAAGCCGATAACGACAAAACAATTTTTTTAGGATTGAAATTAGGCGTTATGCAAAAATCAATCTCGGCATCAGATTTGATTTTTGAACAAAATGAAACATTGCCATCTAATGCCTCAAAAATCCGTACCGATGCAGGCTTAGGTGCAGCCGCAATGCTAAAAAAAATATTTGCGTCGGTAGCTGTTGAGCATCTTTTGCGCCCTTACCAAAGTTTATCGGAAAATCGCGATAGCCGAACCAACATAAAATTCACTTTCGATATTGGTTACGTGTACAAATTTTCGCCGTTAACCAAAAAAATTGACTTCGAAATTATGCCAAATTTCATCTGTCAGCTGCAAGGAAAACAACAAAATTTACAAATTGGCGTTATATCACAAGTCGATTGGTTGACGGCCGGATTATCAGTCAGAAAAAACATCGGCAGCGATGCGCCGTTGGCTGTTATATTATTGGGTTACAAGAATTTAGATTTTAGAATCGCATATAGTTACGACCTCGATTTGAACCGGAAAACCAACCATATTGGCAACGCTCACGAGGTGTCGGTAACCAAATTATTCGATATAAAACGAAAGGAAAAAAAGAAAACAATAGAATGTCCGTCTTTTTTGCAATAAAAAGTTAGGAATAAACGATTTTATTTATATTTGTCATTGCTAAAAACGAAAAAAAGGAACTTTTATGAAAGTAAAAAACCTGCATATTGTAATATGTGTAGCCACAGTGGCGCTGATGTCGTGTGGCAAAGAAGTATCGCAAACCACTGGTTGGGAGTACAATTTGGAAGACAATGGTGGATTCGAAAAATTTATTGGTGAATACGAACAAGAAACCGGTCCGGGTTTGGTATTCATTGAGGGAGGTACCTTTACAATGGGTAGAGTGGAGCAAGACATTCTTTACGATTGGAATAACGTTCCGCACCGCGTATCAATCTCATCATTCTATATGGACGAAACCGAGGTTCGCAACCTTGACTATCGCGAGTATCTATATTGGATTTCGCGTGTGTTTGACGAATACCCTGAGGTGTACCAGCACGCCTTGCCCGACACATTAGTTTGGCGTAGCAAATTGGCTTATAACGAGCCATACGTTGAGTACTATTTCCGTCATCCGGCTTATCAAGATTATCCTGTGGTAGGCGTTAACTGGTTGCAAGCCAACGACTACTGCGCTTGGCGTACCGACCGCGTCAACGAAAACCTGCTTATCAACGGAGGCTTCTTGCTTATGGATCCTAACCAAAAAGGCTCGATGAACTTCAATACCGAAGCTTATTTGGCACACCAATACGAAGGCGCCGTTGGTAAAGAAATGATTGACTTAGACCCCGATAAGGACACTCGCAGCATACGTATGGAAGATGGTATCTTACTTCCAAAATATCGTCTCCCGACTGAAGCTGAATGGGAGTATGCCGCCCGTGGCGGCAGCAAGAGTCACG
>CALBPW010000165.1 GCA_937899145.1 uncultured Bacteroidota bacterium | reverse complement strand
ATTTTTCATACTACACAAAACTTTCAAAGCTGCATATCGATTTTTCTTCTACAGGCGACGAGATGACAAAATACAAAGCGTGTTTGCCGCTGTAGTTGGCTAAATCTGGCAGTTTGACTGACATTTGTGTTGAGGTTTGTGGCATATCTTCCGATATTTTTATCGAACCTAAAAGTTTTCCGCCGTCTGACGCCCATGGGCGGTCAATATAAATATCGATATTTCCGTCGATGCCTTCGGGTGTGAGGTTTACGAACAATTTTAGATTGCGGTTGCCTTCGGTTTTGCTGAAATTGAAATGCTTATAACCGACAATTGAGCCATTGGTGTTATAGACAACCGGGTTTATATTGTTGGCATAGGCGAGTGGTGCGGTCAGGTTTGTTTCGGTGCCATAATCGGCGGCAATGTACGAGCCAAAAAATGTGTTGTTCGGCCACTCGTGAATGGCTGTTTTTGGCCCTGTAAACCAGCAGGCAATGCCGGCTGAGTGCCATTGAAGCGGATTAAGTCCTTCTGTTTCAAATCCTTCCGAGTTATATTCGCCTTCTGATATTTCAACTTTTCCGCCTTTGCCTTCTTCAACATTCACTGTTATTGGTGATACCATTGCTTGGCGCGAAAATTCGTTAAGCCCATTTTGCCGATGGTAGAAAACGTACCATTTGCCGTTTATTTCGCAAATGCTACCATGTGTGTTGCCCGACACGTTTGCCGATGCAATGATGTTGCCGTTTTGGTCTTTCTCGCGTGCGCGCCCGTCGATGATTGTGCCACCGTAGGTGAAAGGTCCGAGTGGATAGTCGCTATAAGCGTATGCGAGTGTGTAGTTGCTTTCGGGCAAACCAAAATCGCCATCGGCTGTCCATCGGCTATATATAAATACGTATTTATCTTTAATTTTTCGGATTGATGATGCCTCAAAAAATCGGAAGATTTTATCTTGCTGATAGCCCGGAATCATATCTTCCACAATTTTGGCCCCTTTTTTTACGGTAGCCATTGTTCCGGGGTCAAGTTCAGCTCCGTACGAGCGGCCAAATCCCCAGTAACCATAAACTTTGCCATCGTCGTCAACAAAAACGGCAGGGTCGAATTTTAAGATTCCGTCGGTTTCGTTTGGGTTGGTTTTGCTCCAGTTGCAAACCGCGAAAGGACCGTCGGGACGGTCGCTTTTGGCAACCATTCCGTTTCGCCCGCCAACTTGGTTGTTGGGGTATAAATAGTATGTTTTTTTGCCATTTTTATCGATAGTCATTGTAACATCGGGTGCAAAAAGAACATCGGCAACTTGTTGGGGTTCGCCGTCGCGGTTTTTGTCAACTTTGAAAATCTCGCCATCGTAGCGCCAGTTTGTCAGACTGTCAACTGATGCCGACCAAACAACTTGCTCAAGTCCGCAATAGTCGGTAATGCGGTTGTCGTGCGAACCGTATAGGTAAACGCGATATTTACCCGGATTGTCGGGGTCTTCAAATACGTATGGTTCGCCATCGGGAATGTGCTCCCAAAGTGGCATAAATGGATTGCCAAGCGATTCAAAATTTTCGGGAGTCGCTATTGTTTCAACTTGCTGATTACTACATGATTGCATCATTGTAATGCCGCATATTAAAGGTAATAGTGTGTGTTTCATGTGTGTTTAAAGTTTAAAGAGTAAAGTTTAAACAAGTGATTCAATTTTTAATTTTCAAAGTGCTTTTACTCTTGAAGCCAGATAGTAGTAGAGCCGAGGTAGCCAACGACGAATGTGAACCATAGCAACGGCTTTTCCGCCATACAAGATTTCTTTTTTGCCACGAGCCACGCCCCGCAGTATGATTTTTGCCGATTGTTCGGCAGTCATGCCAGTAGCTTGTCCGGGGTCGGTGATGCCGTATTTTTCACCCGTTTTGGTGATGGCATTTTTCGATACATTGGTAGCAATTCGTCCGGGAACTAATATGTTGATTTGCAGGTTGTTTTTTGCTGTTTCGGCGCGTAAACTCTCAAAAAAGCCGTGCAGTGCATGTTTTGCTGCTGAATAGGCTGAGCGATACGGAATGCCAAATTTGCCAACCACGCTTGATGTTGCAACTATCAGTCCGCCGCCATTTTCCACAATGTGTGGCAGTAGTCGCTTTGTAATGCCGATAGTGCCAAAATAGTCTATTTCCATCACCTTTCGGTCAATATCAATTGGCGTTTCGATTGCAAACGAGCGTTGGCTGATTCCTCCAAAATTGAACAAGCCGTCAATTTTTACGCCATCGGCAAGTACACTTTTAACCGATTCTTCCATTTTGGCGAAATCGGTTAAATCGAAAGCCTCAATGCGAGTAGCAGCCCCAAGCGTTTGACAGCGGTCGGCAACTCGGCTGAGGGTGTAGGTGTTTCTGCCCGATAGAATCAGGCATGTGCGATGTTTGGCTAACTCGTAAGCCACAGCCTCACCCAAACCTGATGATGCGCCTGTTATCCAATATGTTTTTCCGTCGAAATTCATTTTGCAAAAAAAATGAAGGGCAAATTGAGTGTCGCTCAATGCCCTTCGTTGTGTGTATGTTATTTTTTTGAAGTAGCCTTATTATTGACAATTTCAACTAATTCAACTTCGAAAATCAACATGCTGAAAGGTGCAATGGTTGGGCCACCGCCGCGCTCGCCGTATGCTAATTCTTGAGGAATAAATAATTTCCATTTTGAGCCGGCAGGCATTAACATCAGGGCTTCAGTCCAGCCTGGAATTACTTGATTGACACCAAATTCGGCTGGTTTGTCGCCGTGGTTTGCGCTGTTGTCAAATTCAGTGCCGTCGAGCAGAGTGCCAACGTAGTTAACGCGTACGCGGTCGCTGTATTTTGGTTTTTCGCCTTTGCCTTCAACTAAAATGGTGTATTGCAAGCCGCTTTGTGTGGTTACAACTTCGCTATTAGCTTTGTTTTTGGCAAGAAATTCCTCGCCAGCACGGCGGTTTTTGCCATATTTTGCTTCAAGATCTTTTTTCTGTACATCGGTAAAAAATTGGCGAATCATTTGTGAATTTTGGCGAGGCGCAATGCGGCAACAGCTGTCGCCTTTTAGCACACGTTCGCGTAAACCTTGATAGTATAAATCGAAGGATAATTTAAGAGTGTCGAAACCTGCTTTTGCAAAACTCTCGTTGATGCTTTTACCATCGCCAGCGCCCATTAAAAAGCTGATAGAGTCTAATGTTTTAGCCGAAAATTGTGGCATACGCAGTGTGCCTGTAGTGTCGAACCGTAGTATGCGTGCGGCATCGTTCCATTCGGTAATGAATTTTTGTATCTTGCTGTTAGATAGGCTGTCTGATACTTTTATGCGCAACGATTTTCCATGGCTGGCGTTATACATTGCATCAAAGTAAGTTTTAACACTTAACACTGTGTCTAACCCCATTCGTTTGAAACTATTTTCCAAATTTTCGCCATCTAATGCGCCCATCAGGTAGCTAACAGAATCTTCTTTTGTCGTAATTTTTGATTTTGAACTGTTTGACTGGCCGCATGAGGATAGTGCCACTATTGCAGTGCCAATCATTATTAAATTTTTGAAATTCATAGTTTGATATTTTAAAAAACGTGCGAATATAGTTATTGAATTGAGAATTATAAATTCTTTTTTTCAGAACTCTCTTAATCATCTGAACTCTACTCTCTAAACCTTTAATACTTCTTCACCCACGCGTCAAAATTTCCGCTTAGTGCAAGGCTTAGGTAGCCGTTTACTTTGTAGGTGCGATTGTCGCCAAGTTTGCGCACGTAGCAACAAATTTGTTGAGTTTGAGTGTCAAAATCAGTATTTCCACAGTAGAAATTGGCAAGTTGTGTTTTCTTACTTTGTTAGGGTCTATTAGCCTATCTTGTACTCTATAAAACAGTTCTTTACTAATAATCGGTTTATGCTTTGCATTCTCATATATTTTACCCTCAAACTTAAATGAGCCGGTATATATGATGTCTTTTAGCATGTGTTCAATAGTTGTTCTTGCTACCTTTTTGCCTGTTTTTGTTCTAAATCCGTCCTCATATAATTTGTCTGATAATGTTCTTAATGAGTACATTCCGCTATCATACATTTCAAAGGCTCTTTTGACATAAAAAGCATTTGTTTCATCTATTTTTATACCTTTTGTTTTGTTTTTTCTTGTATAGTTTATATAGCCTATTGGTGCTTGTCTTGGATAATCACCCTGTCTTGCTTTTTCT
>CALBPW010000164.1 GCA_937899145.1 uncultured Bacteroidota bacterium | reverse complement strand
TGTAATTGCCGTAATATCAGCCTATTTTATTTTCCGCAATTCGGGCATCGAAAGCCCTGACAGTCTTGCCGCACTGATGGTTGGAATTTACACCGGCGGCACACTCAACTTCTTTGCAATCAATTCAATACTTCATGTTCAAGAAACAACATTGCTTTTGGTTTATGGTTTCGAGATGGTAGTAACATTTCCGTTCCTTGTGTTCATAGTGGCTGGTGGCTACAAGCTGATTCGTCGCGCACTGCCTTTTGCCGACGCAGCTGTTACTATTTCTGATGACGATAAAATTGACACCGGTGTTGAAAATTATGGCGAATTTTTCAGCAATGGCAATTTTCGTAAGGCGATTCTCGGATTATTACTTTCAATCGCTTTTGTAGGTGTGGGTGCGGGACTGTCAATACTGATTTATGGCAAGATAAATGAACTTGTAGTTATACTGGCAATCACCACTTTAGCGATATTGGCATCGTTCAACGATACAATCCGGAATTTGCCCAAAACATTCGAACTTGGCATGATTTTCATATTGCTATTTTGTTTGGTTGCTGCCTCAAAATTCGATATTTCAGCCCTAAACACCTCGGCTCTGGCAATTATGTTCTTCGAATTGTTTATAATGTTGACAACCATTATTTTACATATAATTTTCTGTCGCTTTTTCCGTATCAGTGGCGATTTGTTTACAGTGGCAAGTGTCGGGCTGCTTTGCTCGCCGCCATTTATTCCGCCTGTGGTCGCCGCAATTGGCAATAAAAAAGTGTTAATCAGCGGAATAGTTATCGGACTTGTGGGCTACGCTATCGGAACTTATGTGGGAATGTCTGTCGTTTATCTTATCCGATTGTTTTGATTATGAGAAATTTATGTAAAATCTGTGCTTTTGTTTGTGCATTATTGCCGGCAAACATCATCTTCTCGCAAGAGGCTAAGACAGGCTGGACTTTTGGAGCCCTGCCAAGCATTTCCTACGATGCCGACCTTGGTTTTCAATATGGTGCACTCACCAATATTTATTTTTATGGCGATGGCAGCACCTATCCCGAATATCTGCATTCTATTTATGCCGAAGCCAGCTACACCACTAAGCGCAACGGCCTTTTCCGTCTCAATTTCGATACCAAATCGCTCATTCCCAATCATCAGCTTACCATCGACATATCCTACGTGCCTGACGCAATGAGTGATTTTGTTGGCTTTAACGGCTATCAAGCTATTTATAACGACGCATGGCGCGATGATGAATCGGCAGATTACCAGTCGCGCGCCTTTTACAAATATCATCGTAATATGTTTCGGGGGGCGGCCGATGTTCAAGGTAAATTTGCAACGCGTTTGAATTGGAATTTTGGTTTGGGCATTCTTAATTTCGATGTCGATAGGGTTGATGTTGACAAACTGAATCGGGGACAGCGCGATAGCAAAAAATTACCCGATATTGAAGGACTTTATGATAAATACCAGCAATGGGGCTTGATTGCCAAAAACGAAACAGATGGCGGTCTTTTCCCTTTTCTGCATGTTGGCGCAACCTACGATAGTCGGAATTTTACAGCTGCGCCGTCAACAGGTATTTGGGCTGACGCGTTTCTGACTTACACCGCCTCGTTTAATGATAAATCTGAATTTAACAGCCTGAAATTCAATGCCGATTTCCGCCAATATTCGCAACTCGGCACGCCACGTGCGGTGTTCGCCTATCGCCTTAGCACTCAATTGACATTGGCTGGCAAAACACCTTTTTATATGTATTGTTATCATAATACATTGTTTCTTAAACGTGCTGTTTATGAAAGTTTGGGCGGCTCAAGTTCGCTTCGTGGCATAATGCGCAATCGCATTCTATCTCGCGGTTTTGCCCTTGCTAATTTCGAAGCGCGCTTGCGCATGGTCAATTTCGACATAGGCGGACAACATTTTTATGTCGCCATTAATCCGCTTGTTGATGTCGGCATGGTTTTGCAACCTGTTGATATTGACAAAGAAAATCTGCGTTTATCACTTTTGGCGTCAAACGAAAATATTGATGATTATTTTGATTTTTCAACTTCAAAAATTTATCGTCCGCATGCCTCGGGCGGTATGGGGCTGAAAATAGCCATGAACGAAAATTTCATCTTGTCAGTCGATTGGGCAACACCTTTCAATAATCAAGATTCGGGTAAAAAATCGAATCTTTATGTTAAAATGGGATACTTATTTTAATTACGAATTACGAATTATGAATTATGAATTATGAATTATGAATTATGAATTATGAACCGACTTGATTATCAGTGGAATAAATCGACATTAGACAGTTTGATTTCCAAACAAAACTTTAATCGGCAATAAATTTGTAAATTGCGCAAAAATCTTCTGCTATGAAACAATACCTCGATATGTTATCGCACATTTTGGAAACTGGCGACAGCAAAAGCGACCGTACAGGCACAGGCACAATTAGTACTTTTGGCTATCAAATGCGCTTCAATCTTAACGATGGTTTCCCTTGCCTGACAACTAAAAAACTTCATTTGAAATCCATAATTCATGAGTTGCTTTGGTTTTTAGCTGGCGATACCAATGTTAAATATTTGCAAGACAATGGAGTACGCATTTGGAACGAGTGGGCTGATGCCGATGGAAATTTAGGACACGTTTATGGCTATCAATGGCGCTCGTGGCCGGCACCCGATGGCTCACACATCGACCAGATTTCAAAATTGATTCATGACATAAAAACCAACCCTGACTCGCGTCGGCTTATTGTAAGCGCTTGGAATGTAGCCGACATCGACCAAATGGCCCTGCCTCCTTGTCATGCTCTTTTCCAATTTTACGTGCGCAACGGACGGCTATCGTGTCAACTTTACCAACGTAGTGCCGATGCTTTTCTTGGAGTGCCTTTCAATATTGCTTCGTATGCCCTACTAACCATGATGGTCGCTCAGGTTTGTCATCTTCAACCGGGCGAATTTATCCATACATTTGGCGACCTGCACATATATAATAATCATCTTGACCAAGTAAAACTGCAACTTTCACGCGAACCTCGTCCGTTACCTACAATGTGGATAAATCCTGAAACAGACGATATTTTCAAGTTCAAATACGACGATTTCCGCCTCGATAATTATAATCCGCATCCACATATCAAAGGCGAAGTGTCGGTATAGCGTATGGACGCCTGTTTAGATGAAAGAGAGTTAAGAAGTTACATACAACACATTACTCTTTACTCTAACTCATTAACTGAATTGAGATTTGTTATAAACTGACTTATATCAGTCTGGTTGCAATGTAAATAATCAATTGCAACCAGATTTTTTTTCATAAGTTTTGGTATATTCATACGTTTTTCAATTGTAGTTTTAAGATAGTTTATAAGATTGATATACAGATGATTGTTGAGATTTGTGGCAATCACTTTTACAAATTGATTCTAAACTAACAAAAACCGAGGAATATATTAACCTTAATAACACCTTGATTATGAAAAAGTTGTCTTATAAATTACAAACAATATTGATTGTCGCATTGTATGTGGCAGCAATTTGCGCATTGGCGTTCGCAATAATTTTGATAATCGATAATCGGATTTTACTCAATGGCACTGTGATTTTGGCAGTCGTATCGGTGGTAGCGGCAATCTTGTTGCTGTCGCTGTTAGTTATAATATTCAGGCGACGTCTGCATCACGGAATGTTGGCAAATATGATTAAACGTGAAGCCAATTTGAAACTGCATACCAAAGAGTTACAAGTTGTTTTGCAAAATATCAGCGAGGGGCTTATCACCGTTGACAGAAACGGAAACATTTGGAGCGTGAACGATGCCGCAATGCAACTTACAGGTTTTAGCCGTAAGCAACTTGTAGGTCATAATATAGTGTCGGTATTTAATATAAGCGATAACGAAGGGACAAAACTTGATGTCTTGATAGCAAACGCGTTGCGTGGTAACGAAAAAATAATATTACCTGAAGATACAATGCTGACGCAGCGTGACGGAAAAATGATACCAATTGCCGGCACCTTTTCGCCAACATTGAACGAGTTGAATCTACTGACAGGTTTCGTGGTTACATTTAACGATAATTCGAATATGTACTACAAAAAACAATTGCTTGAACAAGGTAATGATAGCTATTTGACAATATTCAACCGCAATCCGCATCCAATGTGTATTTACGATTTGGAGCAATACGAGGTGCAAATGTCGAACCAGGCAGTGAACAAAATATTAGGCTACACTGTTGACGAGGTACTTAATACAAGCATTTTCAAATATTTATCGTCGCAATTTGCAACAATGATGAAAACTGCCGACCCAAGTTTGCAAAAGAAAATCCAGAACGACGACAAATGCTATATTGTTAAAAAAAATGGCGAGCAAATTTGCATGAACAAAGTTTCGATGGCCATCAAATTTAATGGGAAACCTTGCCGCTATGTGCTTTTCAGTGAAATTACTGACGAAAAATTAGCAGCCGACATCACAAGTCTTCAACGTCGGTACAAGCAAATGATGGACAGTATGCCAGAAGCTATTTTGGTGCACAATATGAACGAAAAAATAACTTACGTCAACCAGTATTGCACCAAACTTTTTCATGCCGACAGCCCCGACCAACTTATCGGCCGCAACTTAAAAAGTGTTTATGCCGAAGGAGTCTTCGATAGCATTCGCGCACAAATATCGAAAATTACAACTCGACAGAAAAGCGCAACCGAGGCTAACCGAGAAATGGTTTGTGTTGATGGAACTAAATTTTTCGCGACAATTGTCGGCACATCGTTTATGATAAATGACGAAATGTTTGTGCAAGTGCTTATAAAAGAGCAAGAAGACGTGATTGAGACCGCCAGTGGCTCAAAAGACAACGATTTCAGAAATCTGACCGATATAGGCGATTTGCAAATCTGGAAATTCGATACCAATGGAAATCTTATATATGCCAACACCGCACTTACTTACTTTGTAGGCGATGCCGGCAAAGCATTCTTAAATAACGACGATTGGCGAAATCTTATTCATCCCGATGACCGCGAAACACGCTTGCCCGCTGCTAAACAGTTGGTTAGCCGATGTGAAGACGTCCAAACAGAATTGCGCATTTTGTGCGGAAACGGCAACTACTATTGGTTTTACATTTGCGCAACACCAAACTTCGATTCAACTGGTAAACTGCTTGGTTATATGGGATATAACATCAATATTAACAGGCGTAAATTGGCTGAAATAGAGATGGAAAAGGCGAAAAAGCAAGCCGAAGAAAGCTCGCGGCTGAAATCATCGTTCCTATCAATTTTGTCGCACGAAATTCGCACCCCGATGAATGCGATTATCGGCTTTACCGACTTGCTGAAGATGCAAAACACACCCGAAAATACCGCAAAATATGTTGATATAATTCAACGCAATGGCTACAATCTGCTTTCAATAATAACCAACACAGTTGAAGCCTCAAAAATCGATTCAAACCAAATAGCGGTTAATCGAGAAAAGTTTGATATTCAGAAACTTGCCGATGAGGTTTTCAACGATGCAAAAAACAGAAACGACAATAATCTGATGATGACACACAACAACCAGTTGCCACAAAAAATGATAATCGTTTCAGATAAATTCAAAATCCGGCAAGTGCTTAATTATGTGCTCGACAACGCATTAAAATACACGCCAAGCGGCAGTGTTACTATGGAATCGCACGTGCGCGACGGCAAAATTGTATTCAGCGTAGTTGACACGGGCATTGGAGTTGGCGACAACGACAAAAAACGCATCTTTAATATGTTCTATCGTGTTGATAATCTGAATACTATACAATCGCGCGGAGCCGGTTTAGGCTTGCCGATTAGTCAAGCGTACATTGATGTGCTGCATGGAAAAATGGAGTTCAATTCGTCGTTAGATGTGGGCACAATGGTAACTATCGAAATACCTTGTGATCAGGAATTTAATGAACAACAGCACGAACCGGAATCGAACTTGTTTGCAAAACAAAAGAATAAAATATTGGTGGCCGAAGATGACGAATTTAATGCCATCTATATTGGCACTATTTTAGAAGGTTTGGGCTATCAAGTCAAGCTTGCTTACGATGGCGAAGCCGCTGTGCAAGCCGTCCACGATGACACCGACATCAAACTTGTGCTCATGGACTTGCAAATGCCAATCATCGATGGTTTTGAGGCTATGAACCAAATTCGGGAGTTTAATAAAACGGTGCCAATTATCGCACAAACAAGTTTTGCTCTCAGCGAGTTTCGACATAAAATGAAAGGCTATGAATTTGACGACGTGCTTTACAAACCTCTGCAAAAGGACAGATTGCTCGAACTTGTGGCTAAACATTTGAAAGAGAATTGATTTTTTGATGATTATCAAATCATTTTATCCGCAATTTTTTTTTGCTAAAGGATAGACTTAAAATGAAGATAAAAAATCCCAAATATTTGTGCTAAAAATTGGTCTATTGCCGATAAACAATAAATTTGCCGTTTAAAAGAATGTGACAAAATGAAAAATTTTGCATTAATTGGTGCGGCAGGATACATTGCCGTGCGCCACTTGAAGGCGATAAAAGAGACTGATAACAACTTAGTTGCCGCCCTTGATAAATTCGATAGCGTTGGCATTATGGATAGTTATTTCCCTGAAGCTGATTTTTTTACAGAATTTGAACGATTCGATCGCCATATATATAAATTGAAACGTGAAGGCACTCCAATCGATTACGTAAGTATCTGTACACCAAACTATTTGCACGACTCGCACATCCGGTTCGCATTACGTCAAGGAGCTGATGCCATTTGCGAAAAACCACTTGTACTTAATCCGTGGAATATTGAAGCACTGAAAGATTACGAAAGGGAAACAGGAAAAAAGGTTTACAACGTGCTTCAATTGCGTCTGCATAAATCAATAGTCGAACTAAAAAAGAAGATAGATGCTGGCGACCCAAATAAAGTGTATGATATTGATTTGCGGTACTTTACAAGTCGCGGAAAGTGGTATCATTATTCGTGGAAAGGCGACGTGAGCAAATCGGGCGGGGTAGCGACAAATATCGGTATCCACTTTTTCGATATGCTGGCTTGGATATTCGGGCCGGTACAAGAAAATATTGTGCATGAGCGAGACGCCTATCATGCGGCCGGCTTTTTGCGTCTAAAAAATGCCCGTGTCCGCTGGTTTTTGAGCATCGACTACAACGACATCCCCGACGAGGTAAAAGCCACCGGTAAACGCACTTTCCGCACCATCTTAATTGATGGCGAAGAACTTGAGTTTAGTGAAGGCTTTACCGAACTGCATACCGAAACATACCGAAACATATTGTCAGGCAAAGGCTTCGGGCTTGATGACGCTTTAACATCTATCGAAATCGCTCATCAAATCCGAAATGCCGCACCAGTTGGATTGATCGGCGATTTCCACCCCGATCTGCTAAAAAGGAAAAGATGTTAAATGCTGATAAATGTTGAAACGGCTAATCGCCGAATTGATTAATCGAATGATTGACAAATATTTCACTGATTATACGATTCGCCAATCCACCATAAAAAATCACCATAAATAGAAATTCAAATGAAAGGAATAATTCTTGCAGGAGGCAGCGGCACACGCTTGTTTCCAATAACAAAAGGCGTATCAAAGCAATTGTTGCCGATTTACGACAAGCCAATGATTTACTATCCGTTATCGGTGTTGATGTTGGCTGGTATAAAAGATATTTTGATAATATCTACGCCACACGATTTGCCCGGATTTAAACGCTTGCTTGGCAGTGGCAATAGTTGGGGCTTGAACCTTGAATATGCCGAGCAGCCATCGCCCGACGGATTGGCGCAAGCATTTATAATAGGTGAAAAATTCATCGGCTCTGATTCCGTCTGCCTTGTTCTTGGCGACAATATATTTTACGGGCACGGCTTGCCAAATCAACTTGCCGAGGCTCGCCGTTTTGTTGAAAAAGACAACAAAGCCACCGTTTTTGGCTATTATGTAAACGACCCGGAACGTTATGGTGTGGCTGAATTTGATGCGACAGGAAAAGTGATTTCGATTGAAGAAAAACCACAAAATCCAAAATCGAATTATGCAGTTGTAGGGCTCTATTTCTATCCAAATAGCGTAGTCGGAATAGCCAAAAATATAAAACCATCGGCACGCGGCGAACTCGAAATAACCACTGTAAATCAACAATATCTGAATAAAGGCGATTTGCAAGTTGAAATTATGGGGCGTGGCTTTGCTTGGCTCGATACAGGAACTTACAGCAGCTTAATTGAAGCCAGCAATTTTGTTGAAACCCTGCAAAAACGTACAGGTTTGATGGTTAGTTGCCCCGAAGAAATTGCTTATAAACGTGGATTTATTAACCGTGAACAACTCGCCTGTCTTGCCAAACCTCTTATGAAAAACGATTACGGGCAATATTTGATGAAATTAGTTGATAACAAAATTTAGCGATTGATTAACAATAAAATATAATGAACTTTATAAAAACAGAAATCCCCGGAGTTGTAATATTGGAACCACAAATTTTTGGCGACAATCGAGGTTATTTTTGCGAAACCTTTCGCGAAAATCAATTTATTGAAAATGTCTGCAATACACGCTTTATTCAAGATAACGAATCATCGTCGACAGGCGGTGTTTTGCGCGGTTTGCATTACCAACTGCACCCATACTCACAATCGAAACTTGTGCGCGTAATTGAAGGCGAAGTTTACGATGTCGCAGTTGATATTCGCAAAGGTTCACCCACTTTTGGTAAATATGCCGGAGTAATATTAAGTGCCGAAAATAAGCGTCAATTTTTTATTCCTCGTGGCTTTGCTCATGGTTTTCTGGTTTTAAGCGAACACGCAACATTCGTTTATAAATGTGATAATTACTACAATAAAGCCAGCGAGCGAGGCATCCGGTTCGATGACCCGGACTTGAATATTCAATGGCCGAAAACTAATTTTAAACTAAATTTGTCAGATAAAGATTTGGCTGCGGCCAATCTGAAAAATGCTGATTTATTTAACTTTACAGATAAATTGTATTAATATGAGCGAATCAATTTTAGTAACAGGTGGAGCCGGTTTCATCGGCTCAAATTTCATTCCATATTTTATCGAAAAACATTCTGAATATCACATAATTAACCTTGACAAACTAACATACGCGGGCAATCTGTCAAACTTATCGGAAGTTGAAGATTCCGATCGTTATACATTTGTTCAAGGCGATATTTGCAATCGCGAACTTGTTGAATATCTGTTTCGTCAGTACGACATTCGCGGTGTGATTCACTTTGCCGCTGAGTCGCACGTCGATAACTCGATAAACGGACCTGAAATTTTTGTCAAAACAAACATTAACGGCACATTTACACTGCTTGATGTGGCGCGAAAATATTGGATGGAATCGCCATTTAACTATAAGAAGGAATACCAAGGATGTCGTTTTCATCACATATCAACCGATGAAGTTTACGGCACTCTTGGTGAAACAGGATTTTTTACCGAAACAACACCATACGCTCCAAATAGTCCTTACTCGGCTGCCAAAGCCAGTTCCGACCTCATAGTCCGCGCCTATCATCACACCTACGGAATGAATGTAACCACCAGCAATTGTTCAAACAATTATGGGCCAAAGCAACACAGCGAAAAACTGATTCCAACAATTATTCGCAAAGCTTTGGCTGGCGAAAATATTCCTATTTATGGCGATGGCAAGAATATACGCGATTGGTTGTATGTAATTGACCATTGTGCTGGCATTGACTTAATATACCACCGCGGCAAAGCCGGCGAAACTTACAACATTGGCGGACGTAATGAGCGTACCAATCTGCAGATAGTTGATGTTATTTGCGCCATTCTTGACGACCAACGCCCGCGTCCCGACGGCAAATCGTACAAAGAGCAAGTAACCTTTGTTAAAGACCGTGCAGGCCATGACCGCCGCTATGCTATTGATGCTGCTAAAATTGAAAATGAACTCGGCTGGCGTGCTGATGAGAATTTTGAGAGCGGTATTCTGAAAACCATAGAATGGTATTTGTCTAAACATTTTTAACAAAATTGTACTTAATAAAAAAATCCGTTGTTACACAGCAACGGATTTTTTTTGTTAAAAAGATAAGCGTGGAAGTTGAGTAAGTGATGATTATCAATGTGTTACATATTTTCTAAAATTGACTCCATCATTACTCCAATAAATATGCTTCCACAAATTGCAAGTGCAATTATAGCCCATATTACGCTCATACTCACACCAATTATACCACACACGCGTCCTGCTTTTGCGTTTTTCATCGATGCCTCTGTGTACAAATCGGGATTTTCTCGATACATTTTCAAAGATTTTGAGCCAAGCACTATAGCTAAAATACCCAAAACAATGCCTGCAATCGTCATCGGTCCGCAGCAAATACACACAATACTTGCTATTCCCATTATTAGCACCGCACTCGAATTTTTTAATTGCTCTTTTGGTGCAATAATCTGAATATCATTATTTTCCATCATAATTATAAAATTAGTTTAACCAAATAATTAACTATTATAATGACGACATTTAAAACAAAAAGTGACACCAAAATTCTGTTACCATTCTTTATTTTGAAAAAAATGTGTATAGCAAGCACTATAAACATGATAATCAGCGGAATAAGTGCTGGAAACATTAAAAAACTATCCAATATTTTGCCATCTAATAAAAGTTTAATAGCCCGTTGGCAACCGCACCACGGGCACTCAATACCTAAATACTTTTTGTAGAAACACGGAATATCAAAGCCGTATTTGATTATGAATGGCATAAAACACTGATTGTCAGTCGGTTATCTTTATCTCCGCCTTGATGTTACGAAATAAAAAATTGGTGAGTTGATAATCAATTTATCAAATCACCAAAATGAGTAAAAACAATTGTTTGTTTATTTTTGAGCATTGTACATAGCTCCAAGTTCGGCAATTTTTGCCATAACTTCTTTCTGACCGGTTGTGTTAACCACAAGGTCGAATACGCGCTCAACCGTACCCGATTGATTAATATATGGCGTTAGCGAGTGAACAAAACTCATTTCAATATCTTGGAAGTATGTTACATATTCGTAACTATAATTCTCGCCTTGTAAAACCCGACTCCAAGCCTCTTCAAATTTTTCTTTGGCACTTTCGTCGGGCACATAAATGTCAACAAAGCGTTTTCCAACAAACTCGTTGGCATCAACGTGCGAAAGTTTCAGCATCATACTGTTAACTGCTGTAATAGTTCCGTTTACATCAATATCCAAAGTGCCTAAAGTATTGTTGATGGCATCCGTTGCAAGCCTCATCTCGCTTTCGCGACGAATTGATTCTTCTTGTGTCGCTTGCAATTCTTCCATATTTTGGCGCAATTCCTCTTCTTGCGATGACAATTCCTCTCCACGCATTTTCGATTCGTTCAGCAATTTGTTTGTTTGTTCGCTAATCCGGACATTTGAAATGGTAGATGCAATATTTTCGCCAAGAGTTTGCATGAAATCTATTTGATATTGAGGAATTTCGTTGAACGAAGCAACTTCAACAACTCCCATCACTTTCTCGTTGATTACTAACGGAACAAGTAGCAGATAGTTTGGCTCCGCGCCTCCCAATCCAGATGTCAATTTTATGTATTCTTCAGGTATTTCTTTCAGATAGACAGGAAGTTTCTCAAATGCGCAACGGCCAACCAGACCTTCTGTCACACCGAAGTTTGTTTTCAGATATTTCTCACGATTGTATGCCACAGCGCTTTTCATTTCAAAGAATGGATTTTCGGTGTCTTGCTCGTTCAAGATGTATATCGCGCCTTGATTGACTCCAAGATAATCAACCAAATGGCGCATAACATTGCTCGATAGCACATCCATATTTTCCGAATTGTGACGCAAAATGTCGCCAAAGTCGGCAATACCTTTTGTGGTCCAATTCCGAATTTCATCTTCGTGCTGACGTTTTTTGTTGGCTTCGTCCGACATTTGGAGGTTTTTGCGCATTTCGAGCAATGCGTTACCAAGCATATCATCTTCGCCAAGAGCTTCATAATCAGCATTGTAGTTTCCGTTGCCAATTTCTACTGCAAATTCCGATGTTCGTCTCAACGATTCAATAAATCCGTTCAACGCGTCGCCCATATCGCCAATTTCGTCGTTGTTTGTTACAAGTTTGTCTTTTGGCAAAATGCCTTTTGTCATTGATAACAAGAATTCTTTTAGTTTGTAAACAGGAACAACAATGCTGCGTGTTGTTATTAAGCTGACAATCAGTACTATTATAGCAATTACAATAACAGAGTAAACAACAAAACTTTGAAACCAGCCAAACGAGTCTGCCATTTCCATATTCGCATCTTCGGTTTTTTTCGATATTATTTCAGTAAGTTCTTCAATTTCAGCAAGCAAACGGTTTGTTTCGTCAATAACTTGACCACCATCTTCCACCATCGGGTTTATTTCCCATTTTACCATAAGGTCTTCGTAATCAGAAAATTCGCGTAGTGCATGCATAATTTCTTTATGGTCGCGGAAAAGTGTGTCGCTAATGCCTGTAAGTATCACATTTAGCATTGCTTGCTCTTCTTCAGTCCAATATTTTGATATGGTTAAAAGTTCGTTTTGCAGTTTCGGAAATTGCACTTCGTGCATATTTTGCAATTTCTTTTTGTCGGGAGTATCTGATACCACTTCAATAAAAACCCAGTTTTTGATAAGCATTTGCGAGTTGTTAACCATTGCCTTACACTCTTGCAAACTTGTCATCGACGGGTTGTAGATATTAATAATGTCAGTGTTGAGTTTCCTGTTTGCATTTGATGTCGAATAGGTTACTAATCCATTTATGATCACCACTAATAATAAGGAACCAAAACCTATAAGTAGTTTATTTGAAATTGTCAAACGTGCTTTCATCTTCCTTTATTTTTGAATATTCCAAAAATAGAATTTTATTTTTATGTAGATGACTTTTTTGGTACTAATTTCGTTTGTTTACTCATAAAAAAAAGCGGAAAATGCTTTTGCAAAATCCGCTTTTTAATCGTTGATGTCGATTTTAGTTGACTGCCAAATTCGACAAACTCGAAC
>CALBPW010000163.1 GCA_937899145.1 uncultured Bacteroidota bacterium | reverse complement strand
GGGAAAAATTGCCAAATTTTTTCGGTGATTTTTTTTGCGGATTGAGGGCAAAAACCGCATTGCTCCGCCAATCAGCCGCCGATGTAAGTTTCAGAATACCAATCAGTTGATTATATCCGACAACCGACACGCCAAAAACGCGTCCACCCTTAGCAGCATAACAATTATCACCATCAAAATAATATTGAAAATCAGCCATTTTCCGCTTTTTCGACATCACAGTAATATGACAGCCTTCAGCATCTATGGTTTTTAGCATTTTTGCCGATTCGCTTTTCGAAAGAATTTTTGTATGACCGATATCGTGTAAAACTTTCAGCAATATTGGCGGCAAATCAGCTTTGACAATTGTATTTCTTTCCACAAACCACTTATTGTCAACACGTTGCAACGAGACAGACTTTCCGTTTGCTCTTATAATTCTAATTTCAGATATTGCGGCGGTATCGGCAACCGAAAAATGCCCCTGCGCCTTGCCTATTGTCGATTTGCCGCTTTTCAGCACAACAATCAAAGTTACAGTCAGAAGGGCAAGAAAAATCAGCAACAGTATTTTCAGATTGCGATTCATTGTGCGTATTTTTTCCGACGTAAAGCATTGAAGATAAAGCCGAAAGCTATTATCAAAATGGTAGGCAACAACACATTTATTATTTGTAATGTCCGGCGCTGTTCTAATATTTTCGGTTTGTCAAGCATTCGCAATTTCACTTCTTTCGAACGGCTTTCCATCAGTTCATCAAAACCGCAAAGGTAGTTGACAGCATTCAGCAGAAACTCCTTATTTCCAAATGTTTGTCCAGTAAATCGGTCGTAACCGAGAGGCAATGGCTCGCGCTGTCCGTTATTCTGCCGGAACTGATTTCTGATTATATCGCCATCTGAAATCACAATCATGCGCGCTGGCAAACTGTTACGCCTGAATTGCTGAGGATTAAAACCTTCGGGGTGCATCGGGCGATTGGCAAAGGCACTTTTAAATTCACCTTCGAGCAATACTGCCAATAGCAAATTCTCGCGGTTAAAGGCTTCTGTTTGCGGACGTTCGCCAACAATCGACAAATCGACACGCGTTGGCAACGGCACTATTCTGCTATAATTTGAGGTGGTAAGCAATGGCGTTTTACGCACATTGGCATCAAGCCCGACGGTGTCAATAGAACTTGCGAAGTCGATGCGCAGCATATCAAGATTTTTCGTCATGGGATGCGCGGCTGTCGGCGTAATCATTGGCGAAAAAATCCAAGGCGCTGGTGCAAATTTTGGCGGCTGACCAACAAGTGCCGTATTAACAGGAACAACCGCACATTGCATATCTTGTACAAGATTGACATTCAATCTTGTGCCATAACAAAAAAGTTGGTCGTCAAGGTTTAAATCGATGGCGGCAGCAATAACTTCACGGCTGAGCGACAGGCTGTCCATACTGGCTGTCGTATTGTCGATGAGCCAAAGCAGGCCGCCCCCACGCATTATATATTGGTCGATAAAGAATTTATCTGATTCACTGAATTTTACAAGCGGTTGGGCTACTATCAAAAGCCGATAAACAAGATTGTCAAGCGAATCGGTTTGCAAAATTTCAGCATTAGCATCAACTTGCCGCAGATTGTAGAATTTTCCAAGTGTATACGACATGTCTTCCATCTGCTCTGGCAGCAACTCGCCATGCCCGCGCACAAATCCAATTATTGGCTGGTTTGGCACAAGCAGCTGATTTATAGCAAAAATCAAATCGTATTCAAGCGATTGTACTGATGTTTGCAAATTGGCTTCGGCCGATGCCGAAACGTGATTTTTCAAAATATTGACTGCCACCTCGCGCCCACCGTACGACACCATTATTCCCGGAAAAACAATACGTTGAGATGTGCTGCCATCGCTTTCCTTCACTTGTAAATTGGTTGGGTCAAGTCCTTTTTGGTAAAGTTCGCGAAAAACGCGTTGGCGCGCTTGCTCGTTTGGATTTTCGGTTGGGTCAACAAACTCATATTGCACATTGTCGCCACCATAGGCACGAAATTCGTCAAGCATCTCGCGCACAGAGTTTTGCAAGTGTTTAAAACCTGAAGGAAGGTCTCCGTCAAGGTAGATACGGAAGTAAACCTCGTCGTCGAGTTGGCGCAGCAACTGCTTTGTCGAGGTTGATAAAGAATAGCGTTTGTCGGTGGTGAGGTCGAAGCGTGCAAAAAAGTATGATGATAAAATACTGATTATTATCAAAATAGCAGTCAGAATCCCAAATTCGGTAATATCTTGCTTTTTCATTTTGCCCCTCCTCTACCAATTTCTGCTTTTAAGTTTAAGCCGCGTCAGCAACACAAAAAATGCTGACGTACAAACGAAATAAATCAAATCGCGCGTATCCACTACACCGCGGCTAATTGACTGATAATGAATATCGATACTGAAATTTGAAACTATTGTACCGCTATTTCCCATCGTATCGCCTAAAATGCTGAAACCCATATAAAAAGAGAAAGTGACAACAACAGCTAACAGAAACGCAACAACTTGATTATCAGTAAGCGATGAGCAAAATCCGCCTATACAAGTGTAAACCATTGCAAGCAGCGCCAAGCCGATGTATGAGCCCCATGTGCCGCCCATATCGATGTTACCTATCGGATTACCAAGCAGATATACCGACAAAAAATAGATAAAAGTTGGCAAAATGGCGATGAGCGCAATTGTAAACGATGCCAGATTTTTAGCTATCACTAATGCAGTATTTGAGACGGGGCGCGTTTGTAGCAAATCGAGAGTTCCTGTTTTTCGTTCTTCAGCAAAACTGCGCATTGTAACGGCTGGTATCAGAAACATAAAAAGCCACGGCGCCAGCCCAAAAAGACCATCAAGTGTGGCATATCCTCCATCTAAAATATTGTTGCCGCTTGGTATCACCCAAACAAATAAACCAGTGGCTATCAAAAAGATAAGTATCACCAAATAGCCCATTATCGAACTGAAAAATCCTGATAGTTCTTTTTTAAAAAGTGCAAACATCGTTTTAACTGCTGTATTCAAGTCATAATCACATTGTTTTGTTTAGACTTGAGTTTACAAATGTAAAATTATCATTAAAAATTCAATATTTTCTGTTTTGTGCAGGTATTCTGATTCTTGTTTTTTGACGGAAGGGGTTTCTTTGTCGTTCGGTTTTCATCCAACAAGCCACTCTGTCAGGTTGCGCTCAACGGTGTTGAAGCTGGCACCGATTTTCACAATGCGCTTGTTTGTACTGATTCGGGCGGCATAATGTTTTTCGTCAATTTGCGCCAAGGCTTCTTGCGCTGTCTTATCTCGCTTACACTCAATTATGTAGGCACAATTGTCGGTTTCAAAAAAGATATCAATTCGACCGCCCAATACAGGGAGTTCTATTTTAGCTTGATGTCCGGCGGAACGCATCATTAAGTATAACATATTGCGGAAGTTGGCCTCAATCAGTTTCGGCTCGTGGTTCTCAAATGGTATTTGACTGATAATCAGTTGTATTTGTTGCATAAAGCCATCGACATCGTCGGCTTCAATGGCATCGCGTAAGGCCTTCATATCGCTGTCTAATCCAACGGCATTGTTGCCTGAATATTCAGTCAAAAGGCATTGCACAAAACCTTCTTCCACCTCTTCGTTCGGAAATCCCAACTGATAAAAACGCCTCCCGTCGTATCCCTTAATTGTCAGATATCCACCCTGATAGAGTGCGGCTATGAGGTTGCTGTCGCCATTTCCAAACGATGCCATACTCTCGGCCACTGCTACAACATCGTTCTGAAATTTTGTAAGGTCAGAGTTGCTGTTTTTCAGCATTTTTGCCAGATAGGTAGGAGTACCTGTTGCGAACCATTTATTATCTAATGATTTATTTTTCAAAGCATTTAGCAAGCTGAAAGGATTGTAAACTTCCTCTGAGCCGGCACAAAAATGATACCCGTCATACTTGCGTTTCAAAAGCTCGTACATTTCGTTTTTCGTAACATTCAGCACATTAGCGAATTCCATCACTTCGGCGTCAAAGACATTATGCAGTTCAGCTTCGGTAATGCCGCAAATACTTGTATAATCACGAGCCATAGATATGTCTTCCGGGTTATTGGCAGCACTGAAGATTCCTAATTTACCATAGCGGGTAACACCTGTCAAAAATGCAAAACGAATGCTGCTGTCGGCTCGTTTCATTATGCCGTAAAGTCCTTGCAGCATTGCACGGTTACGGTCTTGAATTTCAGGTGTTCCGATGGTGTCAGTCAATGGTTTGTCGTATTCATCTATCAATAATACAACCTTTTGTCCGGTTTGTTCTTTCGCACGGTTGACAACGCCATAGAATCGTTCTCCGAAATTTTTTTCACCGTTGTTCTTTCCATATTTGCCTTCCCAATCACTAATGGTGAGTTCTAACCTATTGTCGAGCGCGGCTGAATCAGTATAATCGGCTGCCGAAAAATCGAGATGGAATACAGGATGCCGCACCCATTCTTTTTCAAGTTTCTCAATAGCCAGCCCACGAAAAAGTTCATTTCTGCCTTGGAAATAGGCTTCCAATGTGGTGGTTAGCAGACTTTTGCCAAATCTACGTGGGCGACTAAGAAAGTAATATTCGCCCGAACTGACAAGTTTGTAAATCAACTCTGTTTTGTCAATATAGACAAAGCCGCCATCAATAATTTTTTCAAATAGATCGGAAGAGCACACGTCTGAACTCCAGTCACTAGCTTA
>CALBPW010000162.1 GCA_937899145.1 uncultured Bacteroidota bacterium | reverse complement strand
GGGGGACTTGCAGACGGGTGATAATACATAAGTCGCGTTATAATCAACGCTCTACGAATGCCTCTTGAGGTTTAGCGGATAGTAATAAAAAAAGCCGCTCAGTAACGAACGGCTTTTTCGGTTATGAATTAAGTCAGATTTATTCAGCAACAACTTCGAAGGGCAATTCAAATTCAACTTCTTTATGAAGTTTAACTTTAGCAACGTATTTGCCAAGTTCTTTAACGTTTTCGCCTTTTACTAAGATGCTTTTGCGGTCAATCTCAACGCCTTGTTTTTGGATAGCTTCAGCAATTTGGATATTATTAACTGAACCGAAAATTTTGCCGTTTGAGCTTGCTTTTGTGCCGATAACAATTGTAAGAGCTTCAATTTTGGAGCGCAATTCAATTGCATCGTTTTTAATTTTCTCCTCTTTGTGTGCGCGTTGTTTTTTGTTTTCAGCCAAAATCTTTTTAGCCGATTCGGTAGCGACAATTGCCATTCCTTGAGGAATAAGGTAGTTGCGACCATATCCGTCGCGAACATTTACAATATCGTCTTTGTATCCTAAGTTAGGAACGTTTTGTTTCAATATAATTTCCATATCTAATCCTCCTATTATTTAAGCATGTCAGTTACATATGGAAGCAAAGCCAAGTGGCGAGCTCTTTTTACAGCTGTGGCAACTTTGCGTTGATATTTCAACGATGTTCCAGTAATGCGGCGAGGAAGAATTTTGCCTTGCTCGTTAAGGAATCGTTTCAAAAACTCAGGGTCTTTGTAATCAATGTATTTGATTTTGTTCTTTTTGAAACGGCAGTATTTTTTCTTCTTGATTTCTACTGTCGGTGGGGTAAGATACCTTATTTCAGATTGATTTTGTGACATGGCTTATTCCTCCTTTTTAGCTTCAGATTTTAAACTTCTTTTTTTGTTTGCATACTCAACGGCGTATTTGTCCATTTTCATGGTTAGGAAACGCATAATGCGCTCGTCGCGACGATATTCGGTTTCCAATTTGGCAATAATATTGCCTTCGCCTTTAAACTCTACTAAGTAGTAGAATCCTGTTGATTTTTTCTGAATTGGATAAGCCAATTTTCTGAGGCCCCAATCTTCCTCATAAACGATTTCACCGCCCATGTCGGTGATAACGCCTTTGAATTTGTCAACCGCTTCCTTCATCTGTGGTGCAGACAAAACGGGATTTGCAATGAAAACGGTTTCGTAACTGTTTGACATAAATTTACTGTTTAGTTTGTTAAAAATTCGAGGTGCAAAAGTATAAATTTGTTTCGATTTTGCAAATGTTTTGCTTAAATAGTTGGACGATGCGGATTTCTGTAGTCTTAATTAAAAATCTAAAATTTTTTTAACAATATCGTCAGCGGTTATGTCGGTCAAACATTTGTATTTGTCTGATAATCTGCATTTTTTGTTACCGTAAATTGAGCATGGGCGACAGGGTAAATCAACTTGGACTGCATCGCTTAAACTTTGGTTTATTCCTAAAAAGCCGGCGGCAGGGTGTGTAGCCCCCCAAACTGATACAGCGCGTGTGCCAACAAGTGAGGCAAGGTGCATATTGGCACTATCCATTGATAGCATGCAATCGAGTTTTGAAATTAGCAAAAGCTCGTTGCTTAAGCCGCCAAGTTTGTTAGCTACACTTACAACATTCTCGTAATTCCAGCTTTCTAATATGCTGCGTTCGTTGTTGCCTGCGCCAAACAAAAATATTTTGCAATTGTTTTTAGCTAATTTTCTTACTACTTCTTCAGTTTTTTCGATAGGTAGAATTTTTCCTTTGTGTGCGGCAAATGGTGCGATTCCAATCCATTTTTGTGTTTTGTCGCCTGTAATTTGCTGAATATCAATACCTAATTCAGCGTCGGATTTGTCTAATATAGATGTAAAACTGAAATTGAAATTGAATCCTAATTTTTCTAATACATTTTTATAGCGTTCAACAGTGGTTTTCAGTGGTTTACATCGATTTGCGCCTTTTTTAGTAAGCCATTTTTTTTCAGAGCGTCCTTTGTCAATTTTTGCGATTTTTATTCCTGATAGTCGCGTTCTAAAACGCAAATATTTTGTTCGTTTCCTGCAGGTGACAGTTTCTTATCACTGACCATGCCTCAATCAGACGCTCCAGGCTCCACGCCGCATTCGCCGGGCTGGTGGACGGCAGGGTAACAGCGCTCATATGCAGAGCGCTCAGATCGGAAGAGCGTCGTGTAGGGAAA
>CALBPW010000161.1 GCA_937899145.1 uncultured Bacteroidota bacterium | reverse complement strand
GGAATGATTGGTACGGCGCGGTTTTGTAGTGGCCTGTCTAATTCTTTGTAAATGAAGTCGTCAGCAAAGTCAATGTCGGCGGCATCTTTGCGGGTGTTGCCATAAAAAATGCGATCAATATGAGCCCAATAGATGGCGCCCAAGCACATTGGGCATGGCTCGCACGATGTGTAGATGGTGCAATCCGACAGGTCGAATGTGCCAAGTTTGCGGCAGGCTTTGCGGATAGTATTCACTTCGGCATGAGCCGTAGGGTCGTTGTCGAGGGTAACGCTATTTGAACTGCCTGCAACAATTTTTCCGTCTTTTACAATGACAGCACCAAATGGGCCGCCACCTCGTTCGACACTTTCGTTTGCTAACTTAATGGCTTCGCGCATAAATTCGCGGTCGGTATTTGTGATTTCCATAATTTCAATCCTTTTACACAAATATAATTTTTTGTGATAAAAATGACGAAAAATCTTGAAGTCCGATATTTTCCGAAAATTTTAATGTTTTTGTGCCTGAAGGCGCATTGGCGTCTGTATTACAGCACCCGTTTGATTCCGGGAATTAGTCGTAGTAACCATGTCAGTGCAAAAGATGCGATAATTGTCAATGACGATACAACTGCAAATTTGCCAAATGCGCCTATCCAAATTTTATCTAATGCGAATTTGATTATTATCAGAATTGGTAAATGAACAATGTATGCGCCAAATGCTTGCGCTGAACACCTTTGCTGGCGACCGCTATGCCGAGCTTGCCGACCAGCTCCGCGCCAACGTCTCACGCTTCGCCGCCTACAAATCGGCATACGCTGAAACAGCGTTTAACCGCATTTTAAACAGCGATAAAATGACGCCTGACGAACGCTCCGCCGCCCTGAAAGCCACCGAACTGCGCCTCGCGCGCTGGACTGACGCCGAGTACAACACCGCCACCGCGCGCTGCCGTTCCGCCAAGCAGTTCGATGAGTTTTTAGAACCCGACCGCAAACGCCTGTTCCCTAATCTGCAATGGATAGCCACACGCAGCGTAACACCGCGCGCCGACCATGCCGCATACGTCGGGCTGGTATTTCCGAAAGGCGACCCGTTTTGGGATAAGCACCTGCCCGGCTCTGAGTGGAACTGCAAATGCGACATTCAGGAAACAGCCGCCGAGCCGTCAACACAAACACACATCCCCGACCTGACACCGCCGCGCGGACTTGAGGGCAACCCAGCCAAAACAGGCGAGGTGTTTACCGACAAGGCGGGGTATATAAGGAATGCAAGTGCCGATTGGTCCCCTATAAAGGAAACTTCCCGCAAGGTAATAAGGCAACAAAATGCCAATTACAGCAAAACCTTCAAAACAAATATTGGTGATGTTTTGGTGGATGAAATAACAATTTGGGAAACGTCCAAGGGTGCTTCTTGTTCCGATTCTTATTTTATAAAACAAGAAATAGCCAAAAATATTGGGGGATATATGTCGAAAATCAAATGGAAAACAACAGATGAAACTATTGATTTGTCGCATAATAAGCACAGTGGCAAATTCTATCAAAGAAAAAAATTGTTTAGCGCAATGAAGGTCGGTCGCCTAACCATTAAGAAAATTGATTACAAGGGCAATGAAAAAACATATAACTATCAATTGAAGTTCGGGAGATTCAACGATGACCATTACAACCTTTACTCAATAACAGAACCAGAATAAAAAAGAGCCGCAGGGGAACAAGGGATTCCCTCACAC
>CALBPW010000160.1 GCA_937899145.1 uncultured Bacteroidota bacterium | reverse complement strand
ACACTCTTTCCCTACACGACGCTCTTCCGATCTGAAAAGAGCCGTGAGCTGACGCAATTTTTCTCAAGTTTTGCGACTTATATTACAACATACCTTGGAATACTTGATATGCCTGAAGGTATCAATGAAATTCTTGATGATATATATGTTGACGCTCCGTTCGGTGCATCGTATTTCCTTGTTTCAACTTTCAGAGATGAAATGAGTATTGTCTCCGTTCAGCGTTTCAATGATGATATTTTAGTTAAGGCTATGTGCGATAAGTTAAAATCTCTTAGTTTAGACTTTGAAGTCAAAGACAAGGGGCTTGTGAAACAAAACGTTATGGACATTTCAAAATTAAAGCAGGTGAATTAAAAGAGAATGGCTGATTTTACAGATAAAACATATTCTCAGATATTCTCCGAGCGGACTAAATTGCACCCAAACAAAGACGCTGTAGTAATGGGTGAAAAAAGGCTGACATATTCGGATTTAATGAAAAAAATCGATGATACTGCTTCGTTCTTGGTACATGAGGGTGTTAAAAAGAATGATCACGTCGTAATCTGGGGAACGCCTTCACCCGAATGGCTCACGACTTATTACGGAATAATCAGAGCCGGAGGTGTTGCCGTATGTTTGAACTCAAATTACACTCTCAACGATGTTGCACCTTTGGTAACATTTGCAGACAGTAAATTTGTGTTATATGGAGCGACTCACGACACTAAAGGCAAAAACGAAGAAACAGAGATTTTATCGAAAGAATTTGAACTTCCTAAAGAAAAAATATATTCTTATCTTGAAACTGATTTTTCAAAAGCTAAATATGTCGAAATTGATGACTCTAAATGGGACACAAAAGACGATGCATATATAATTTATACATCGGGTACAACAGGCAACCCAAAAGGTGTGATGCTGTCGTTTCAAAACTTGCGTGCCAATTGCATTGAAGTGGGTGAGAGGACAGGTATCTATAAACCTGACCGCAATGTGCTGATACTCTTGCCGTTACATCACGTTTTGCCACTGATGGGCTCGCTTATAATGCCACTTAGCATTGGCGCAACGGTTGTTTTGTCGCCATCAATGCAAAGTGCCGATTTGATGGAAACACTCAGCAAAAACCGCATCGCTATAATTATCGGTGTGCCAAGGCTTTACGAGATGATTCATAAAGCCGTAAAAGTGAAGATAAACGAAAACCTTGCAGCGCGCACATTGTTTAAATTATTGTCTATCAAGCCAAATAAACGACTTGGCAGATTGATTTTCAATAAAGTGCATCAGCAATTTGGAGGCAATGTCCAGATAATGGTTTGTGGCGGCGCATCGTTGCCAACCGACACCGGAAAATTCTATAAGACATTGGGGTTCACTGTATTAGAAGGCTACGGAATGAGCGAAGCGGCACCAATGATAACCTTTAACCGTCCCGGACGCGAGCGCGTTGGAACACCCGGACAACGGCTTGAAAGTGTGCAACTTGAAATCCGCGATGGCGAGATTGTTGCTAAAGGACCAAACATTATGCAAGGCTACTACAACCGCCCCAAGGAAACAGCCGAAATATTGCGCGACGGCTGGCTACACACGGGCGATTTAGGTTTTATTGATAAAAAAGGTTACCTCTTCATAACAGGCCGAAAGAAGGAAATCATCGTTCTGCCAAATGGCAAAAACATCAATCCGTCGGAACTTGAAGATAAGATTCTGGCAACCGAACCAATTGTTAAAGAGGTTGCCATAATTGAACATAAAGGATTGTTACATGCTTTAATATCAGTTAATTACGCTGAATTGCAAAAGACAGACATTTCCGATGTCCGTCAATATTTTAAAGACAAATTCTTGCCAGAGTTTAATGCCAAACAATCGTCGTATAAGCGTGTGATGCAATTCACGATTATTGATAAAGAACTGCCCCGTACCAATCTTGGGAAAATTCAGCGTTATAAACTGCACCAGTTTGTTAATGCCGAAGCAAAACAACTCGGGAAGACAAAAGAGCCCGATTTTGAAGTTTATCGCACGATTAAGCATTTTGTTGAGGAACAATCGAATGCGAAAGTGTCCGCAAATCAGCATATTGAGTACGATATCGCACTCGACTCGCTTGGTAAGTTAGGCTTGATTGAATTTATTGCTCAATCGTACGGAATTGTTATGACAGAAGCCGAATTGGTGGCGTTTGCTAACATTGGCGAGTTGGCAGAACACATTGAGAAGAACAAAACAAAATTGCAAGTTGAGACAATTAATTGGTCGTCGATATTGAAAGAAAAAGTACAATTAAAATTACCGCAAACATCTATTTTTCAGGGAGTTATTAAGAACGCAAGCAAAGGTGTCTTCAAAATTATATTTCGCTTTAAAGGCGAAGGCGCCGAGCAAATTCCGCAAGGACCTTGCATTATTGCACCTAACCATCAAAGTTTTTTCGATGGAGATCGGAAGAGCGTCGTGTAGGGA
>CALBPW010000159.1 GCA_937899145.1 uncultured Bacteroidota bacterium | reverse complement strand
CGTCCATCAGGTCGTCGGCATCGACCACGGTGCCTTCGCGCGATTTCATCTTGCCTTCGGGCAGTTCCACCATTCCATACGATAGGTGTGTGATATGGTCTGACCAATCGAAACCTAATTTCTTGAGTACGAGTTTGAGTGCTTGAAAATGATAAAGTTGTTCATTTCCAACCACATAAAGCAATTCATCAAGTTTATATTGCTCAAAGCGTTGATGCGCTGTGCCAAGGTCCTGTGTCATATAAACCGATGTGCCATCGCCACGAAGCAAAAGTTTTTGGTCGAGACCGTCTGCGGTAAGGTCAATCCAAATCGAATTGTCTTCTTTCTTGAACAGCACTCCATCTTCTAACCCTTTGAGTACTATCGATTTACCAAGCATATAAGTTTGCGATTCGTAGTAAACTTTATCGAAACCGATACCCAAAGCTTTGTAAGTTACATCGAAACCGGCGTAAACCCAACTATTCATTGTCTTCCAAAGGTTTACAACTTCGGCATCACCTGCTTCCCATTTACGCAGCATCTCGCGAGCCTCTTGAATTATTGGAGCCCTATTTGCGGCTTCGTCGTCGCTTACGCCTTGTGCTTTAAGTTCTGCTATTTGCTTTTTGTATTCTTTATCGAATTTCACATAATAATCACCCACCAATTTATCTCCCTTAATACCAAGACTTTCTGGTGTTGCGCCATTGCCCCATTTTTGCCAAGCTAACATTGATTTGCAAATGTGTATTCCACGGTCGTTCACCAAGTTGGCTTTAATAACATTGTGACCATTGGCTTCCAAAATTTGTGCAACCGAAAATCCATAAAGATTGTTGCGTATATGTCCCAAGTGCAATGGCTTATTGGTGTTTGGCGATGAATATTCTACCATAAAAGTTTTTCCGCTTGAGCCTTTTGGCTGCAAACCGTAGCGGTCGTTAGCAAAAGCTGAAGATAGGAATTCTGACCAGAATTTTTCAGAAAGTTGAATATTCAAGAATCCTTTAACCACATTAAAATCAGCAATTTCTGCAAGATTATCGCGCAAAAATCGTCCTATTGCAGTGGCTGTGTCTTCGGGTTTCCGCTTCGATATTTTCAAGAATGGAAAAACAACCAACGTAAAATCACCCACAAACTCTTTTCGAGTAGATGTGAATGTTATTTGGGCGGGATTCGCATCGGTGGCGTAAAGTGTTTTGATAGCCTTTGCTGTGGTATCTTTCAGTAAGTTCAGAATATCCATAATTAATTTATTTTGAGAGCGCAAATATAGTACGAGCTTTTGAGAAAACCCCGAACTGCGATTGACAAAATTATTAGTAAACAATAATTTTTTGCGCAACTACCCGGCCGGTGCCTTTAATTAGTATTATATATACTCCTGCCCGTAAGTTTGCATCAATATTTGCAGAAGTTATAGCATTTGCAAATTCATTATGCAGAATTATCGTTCCATTTTTATCAATAATCCCGATAGAGTTAAATGGAAAATCGCATTCAACATTGAAAGCTCCTTTTGCGGGATTTGGATAAACCTTGGCAATTATCTGAATATTGCCAATTTCTGTAGTTTTGAGGCGATTGGTGTCTTGCGGTATTGTATCATCATCAATTATCATTTTATGTAAAACAACAGTTAACGATTTTGTTGTATCGCATACCAAAATATCTTCCACATCTGAATATCCTTCTGCCTTTACAATATATCTCAACGATGCACTTTTGAAAATATTGTAAAATTCAGCCACACCATTTGTATCGGTAACAATAGTGGAATTATTGAATTTTATTTCAGCCTGAATTGGCAAATCAGCCGTATCGGCAACATTAAATGTTATGTTAACCAACATGGTGGCAGCGTCAAAATCGACAAATACTGTATCACGGTCTACAGCTATTGTATTGTTAACTGTGAATGTCGAATCGTCGGATATTATGTAAGATAATTCATCGACAGGAACAAGTTGTTTAAACATCGAGCAACCAGTGCTATCGGTATGCAAAATCTGCCCATAAACGATAGTTTTGGCATTAACTATTGGATTACCATTTCGTTTTACTTTAAAAACCAATGTGCTTCGCTGTTTTTCAAGTCGTTTGATGATATTTACATCAGAAAGAATGGTAGTTATCGAGCCTTCGGTTGCAGGTATCAAATTTCCACTTATTGTAAAATTATGTTGTCCGTTTCTAACGTGTCTGAATATTGCGACACCGTTACTATCAGTTACTTGCGTTTGCCCATCCAAATTTACCGGAACATTATTAGTCAATTTATTATCAACATAAATCGTAAATGTAACATTCGGCAATTCTTTTAATACAAAAGTTGTGTCAACATCTACATCTGCAATTGTAATTATTTGATTTACATAGGCATAGTCGCTATGCCGAATAGTAAAGTTATAAGTGCCTGCAGGAATATATTTTACTGTTAAACAACCACTTGTGTCAGTTATCAATGTGTCATTTTCAAAGATAACAACGGCATTAGCAATTGGTTGATTATCACAAGTTGTTCTAATTGTCAAACTTGGATTATGCTGCATTTTTATTGTAATGGTAGTATCCGAATGTAAGCTGATATTGCGGCTTGCAGATACATACCCACTTGATGTTATGTTAATTTGATAGTTGTTTTCAAGAAGTTTAAAAACCGTCAAACCGGAAGAATTGGTAGTATCAGCAAACTGCCCAACAGTAACCGCCGCGCCATCTGCCAAATTGCCTGATAACGAATCTACTATATTAAGTGACAGGTAACAAATAGACAGTGGAGCCAACTCAACTTCGACAAATGTCGTATCGTCGGCTGTTGTTAACTTCAAACTTCGACTAAAATAACTTGTTGCGGAAATGACACAACCTGCACCATACAATTTATTGCAATACAAATAGTTGGCAACACCGGCACTATCAGTTATAACATTTTCGCCACAAAGTGCAATATTTGCGTTTGGAATAGGATTTCCGTCTGTACTTTTAACATTGAAAATAAGCAATTTATTATATGGCAAGTATCCGAATATTGCGTTTGGACGCACCTTTGCACAATTTGTTAATCCAAAATTTTCCCACGAATCTTTGATACCATAAGCAATAGTATTATTTGCTGTTGTATGGCTATAAACTTTTGTTCGCGCGTTACTTGCCACATAATCATCATTTTGCCCCCAAGTAAACTCAAGCACAAAATTATTTTGTCCATCGTAATCATAACCTTTATCAAAATCAAATGTTACAAGTCCTTTAGCTGTTGGCAGGTTAACAATATCTGAAAAATAAAGTGTATCGGCATCTGTCATATCAATAAAAGCACTCAATTTCGAATCGGAATATTGCTTTGCGGTTATTGTAAAATTCTTATAGCCAGCAAAATTCTGACTACTTGGTGTAGCTTGCGAAATATCAAAACTTATCGATTTGATTTTCAGTGGATTACCACCAAAATCTGTAGTTGTATACAATATATCGGTTTTGCTGCATTTGTAATAATTGTTAAATGGATAATCACTTGGACTTGAAGTTCCATTACCGGCTTGCAATTCGTATAATGTTCCAACAATTGAAGTATAATTCATTGTGTCGCAATAATTTAAAGTGCCATCACAAACAGCTACACTAAATGTGAAATCTGTCATCATATCGGTATTTCTATCAGCCGAAACTTCAAAATAACATGTTGCCGACTGTCCTATTGCAAGTTTATCAATTGCGCAAGTTGTATTGCTGACACTTATAAACGTCTGATTTTCAGACAAAGTAAATGTTAAAATTGGCGCTACAAGTTCAGCGTGTCCGTTATTAGTAATGGTAACTCCGAGTTTTGCGCTTCCACCCGGCATTAAATTACTTCCGCCCGCGTTATCAGTAACAGTTATATCTGGCTCCACCGTGAGCTGTAGATAACGCAGGCCGTCGTCCACGGGTACGGCCCCGC
>CALBPW010000158.1 GCA_937899145.1 uncultured Bacteroidota bacterium | reverse complement strand
TTTCAGAAGAAACTTGGCTCGCTCACTTTTCTCGACCCCGCCTGCGGTAGCGGCAATTTCCTGACGGAGACATACGTAAGCCTGCGCCGCCTCGAAAATAAAGTTATCAGTGCACTTAACAAAGGCGAAAAGGTGATTGGTTTTGAAGATTTTATACACGTGAAAATCAACCAATTCTATGGCATTGAGATAAACGATTTTGCTGTAACGGTAGCTAAGACTGCATTGTGGATAGCCGAAAGCCAAATGATGGCCGAAACGGAAAAAATATTGGGAATGAACCTCAATTTTTTGCCACTAACAACCAACGCCTTTATTGTTGAAGGCAACGCCCTGTGCACGGATTGGGCAACACTTTTACCTATTGACAATGTGGCATGCCCCATTGTCGAAGACGGAGAAGCAAATTTGTTTGCAGGCTTCACCACCCAAACCGATGGCAAGGCGCATCATTACGATTATATTATTGGTAATCCGCCGTTTGTGGGATATTCGTTGCAAAGCGATGAACAAAAAAAAGACATTCTCTCGATTTATGTTGATGAAAAAGGCAAGCCATATAAAACGGCTGGTAAGATTGATTACGTAGCAGGATGGTATTTTAAGGCGGCACAATTGATAAACGGCACAAACACACGCTGCGCCCTTGTTTCGACCAACAGTATAACGCAAGGCGAACAAGTTGCAGCCATTTGGCGACCATTGTTCGAACGTTTCAATATTCAAATAGATTTTGCGTGGCGCACATTCCGTTGGGATAGCGAATCGAACCAAAAAGCGCACGTGCATTGTGTAATTATTGGTTTCAAGGAGGCGAAGATTTCCAAGGAAGAGAAGATTTCATCTTCTCGCAATGATTGCGACGTTAAAAATGCCAAAGAGGAAAAGATTTTATCTTCTCGCAATGATTGCGAAATAGAAAACGTCAAGGAGGCGAAGATTTTATCTTCACGTAATAATGATTGCGACGTTAAAAACGTCGCCTCCTTGTACAATGCCGACGGCACAATAACCAAAGCCCGAAATATAAATCCGTATTTGATTGATGCCGACAATGTTTTCATCGAAAGCCGTGCAAAATCATTGTGTGATGTTCCCGATATGCAAAAAGGTAGTATACCTGTTGATGATGGAAATTTCTTTCTTACAACAGAAGAACGAGATGAACTATTGAAAATTGAACCTAAAGCAGAAAAATTCATCCGTAAATTTTATGGTGCAAGAGAATTTCTTCATAATGAGGAAAGATGGTGTTTATGGCTTTTGAATGCTACACCCAAAGAAATTCAAAGTATGCCTAAAATATTTGAACGAGTAAAAAACGTTCGTGCTTTTCGTCTTGCAAGTACTAAAGCTGCAACACGTAAATATGCCGATTACTCAACAATATTTATGGAAATTCGACAACCAAAAACTGACTATATCTTGATACCATCGCACTCTTCTGAAAATCGAGAGTATATTCCTATATGTTTTGAAAATCCAGATATAATATGCGGAAATGCAAACCTTATCATTCCCTCCGCCACCCTATACCATTTTGGCATTCTCACAAGCAGCGTACACATGGCGTGGATGCGTGCGGTTTGCGGAAGGTTGGAAATGCGATACCGCTATAGTAAAGACATTGTTTACAACAATTTTGTGTGGCCAAACAAGGAGGAAAAGATTCTATCTTCTCAAAAAGATAGCGACGTTAAAAACGTCAAGGAGGAGAAGATTTTATCTTCTCGTAATAAATATTTATGCGATGTTGAAAACATCGCTTCCATGAGTGAAGTTGAAAACTTCACATCCTTGTATCTCGACAAAAATCAAGATGTCAATGAGCATCGTGCACATCTTCCGCATTGGCATCAAGATGGCAAGCTACAATTTATCACTTTCCGTTTGGCCGATTCATTACCTCAAGAAAAACTTGATGAATTAGAACAAAATAAAGAGAGATTCATGCAGCAGCACCCTCAGCCATGGGATAAGGAAACAGAAGCGCAGTATTATAAACTTTTTGGTTCAAAAATAGATGAGTGGCTCGATGCAGGCATGGGCAGTTGTTTGCTTAAGTTTCCTAATATCAGAAAGATAGTATGTGATGCGTTAAGATTTTTCGATGGCGACCGCTATCGCCTCCACTCTTATGTTATAATGCCCAATCATGTCCATGTTTTGGTCGAATTGCTTGGTGAAAATAAGACTGGTGATGTGCTGCACTCGTGGAAACGACACACAGCTAATCAGATAAACAAACTTATTGGTGGAAGCGGAAAATTTTGGCAGCACGAGTCATTTGATCGTATTATTCGTGACAAAGAGCACTACAACAATGTGTTGCGATACATTGCCAACAATCCGCGAAATTTGCCAGAAGATAGCTTTAGTATATACAAGGAGGAGAATATTTTATCTTCTCATAATTGCGATGTTGAAAACGTCGCTTCCTTGTGCGATGTTGAAAACATCGCCTCCATTGAGCGCACCGCTCAAGCAATCCTTGATGCCCGCGCCCTGTACCCCGACAGCAGCCTTGCCGACCTCTACGACCCCGTGCTTATGCCCGTTGAACTACGCCGTGCCCACCAAAAGAACGATGAGGCGGTGCTTGCTGCCTACGGCTGGCCGAAAGATTTAAAGGAGTCGGAGATTGTGGCGCGTCTGTTTGCGTTGTATGAGGCGATGGTGAAAGGAAAATGAAATTCAAACAGAAAAAATAGTAGTAAATTTCAGATAATCTATCGTTTAAATAGTTTTGCATTATTCAATAGTCAGAACTTCAAAATTTTTCGTTTAAGTTTGTCATATTCCTAAAAATTATTGTTTCTATGACAACACCATCAATATTCAGACAATACATTTGGCTTGTAAACACAATCAGCGAAGCCTGAAAAATATCGCTTGCTGAGATAAACCAAAAATGGCTCAAAACCGAGATGAGTGGCGGGGTTGAGCTGGCTCGCAGCACCTTTAATCGGCATAAAGATGCCATTGAAGACATTTTTGACATTATTATAGATTGCGATAAACGCGATGTATATCGGTATTATATTGCAAATGAGGAAGTTTTGGATAACAATTCAGTTCAAAATTGGATGATTCCGACAATGAGCGTCAGCAATGTGTTGAGCGAAAATTTAAGCCTACGCAATCGGATTTTGCTTGAAAAAGCGCCGTCGGGTGGCGATAATTTGCAACTGATTATTAAGGCTGTGGAGGGAAATTATTGGCTGTCAGTCGATTATAAAAGTTACCATTCGGCACAAGCCGAAGCCTTTACTTTGGCACCTTATTGCGTAAAACTTTATCGGCAGCGTTGGTATGTGCTAAGCAAATTGCAAAATGACGAAATGCGCATTTTTTCGCTCGATAGGTTTCAACGATTGGAGACGACAAGCGATAAATTTGCGATAGATGCTGATTTTGAAACATTTATGAGTCCAACATTAGATTTCTACTGGTATATTTTATCACGTAATTGTCAAGCGAAAATATTTGAGACGCAATGGCTTGCCAACGAAATCCACGATATGCATCTTTATGCGGTGATGATGTATGAGGGGGAGTAACAGGGCAAAAAAATGAGTAACTATGTAAACATAGCTATTTAATTCACTTTTTTCCTTCCAACAACTATTCCTCCAATTATCAGGCTTGATAGCAGTTCGGCGCATGGTACGGCAAGCCAAAGGCCGTTTGTGCCAATTAGTTTAGGTAGAGCGATAAAACAGATGGTAACTAAAATTACGCCACGCAAAATCATTATAATGTTGGCCGTTGCAGCGCGCTCTATGCTTTGAAAATAGCCGATAAAGGCAATGTTGATGGCAAAAAATATGAACCCGGAAACAAACAATCGTAGTCCGTTTACGGCGTAAATGTGTGGTTGTGAGCCTTTTTGTAAGAATGCTGAAACTATCGGCTCGCTGCCAAAACCTAAAAGCGTAATGCAACAAATTCCGCATAATGCGGCTGTTGCCAAACTGAATACAAACGAGCTCCGTACTCGTTTTGCAAGCCTGGCTCCATGGTTGTAGCTGATTATTGGTTGTGCCGATTGTGCCACTGAATTGTTTATCATAAAAACGATGGGATATAAGTAACAAATGACACTAAAAGCAGCAACCCCATCTTCGCCTAAATATCTTAAAAACATATAATTACCAGCAAGCATCATTGAGGCGACAGCCAATTCGCCAATAAAACCTGATAGTCCGATTCGTAGCATATAGCCAATGTTGCGCAATGTCAGTTGCAGGCTTAACTTGTTGGCTTTTAGCCTGTAAAGTTTCAATTTGTCGGTTTTGTGCAGCATATAAAAGGCTACCATCATAACACCGACAAATCCGCCTAAATCGGTAGCAAATGCAGCCCCCATCAATCCCCAGCGACATACAAAAATGAATGTGTAATCGAGCATGGCGTTGACAATAGCAGGAATTATGTTTGCTAACATTGCGTAGCGTGGTGAGCCATCGAGGCGGATAATGAATGTACTGATAGTTTGAATTATTGTAAAAAGGCATGTTGGAATAAACCACAAGTAATATTCGAGGCACATGGGTTGGAGGCGTTCTGTTGTGCCTAATAAATGTACTATCTGATTGGGAATCAAATATAAAACTATACTTATAGCAATAGCAATAATGCTTGAAGTCAGAAAGGCTTGCGTTATGTTGATGCGAGCCGCTTTTGTGTTTTTTTGCGCTAAATGAATGGCACCAACTACTGATGCACCAATGGCAAACATCATTCCTGCGCCTGAAAAAATCATCATCAGCGGTGCTATCAAGTTGACGCATGCTAATCCGTCGCTGCCAACACCGTTGCCGATGAAAATGCCATCGGTTAAAATGAATGCAATATTGAAAACCATGCCAAGTAGGGTGGGAATGAATATGCCGCCAAACAGGCGTGGTATGTTTTCGTGTTCAAAATCAATGCTGTCGCGAGTGTCTTTTATCATTTTGGGTGTCCGGTTTTTTGCAAAATGTTGGCTTATAACAAAAAGAAAAGCTTGACTAACAATTGTTAATCAAGCTTTGCGGTGCGGACGAGACTCGAACTCGCGACCCCCGGCGTGACAGGCCGATATTCTAACCGACTGAACTACCGCACCAATTGTTAGAACTTTATTGCTATCATTTCTGAAAAGCGTTGCAAAAGTAGTGCCTTTTTTTAATTATGCAATAGCTGCAAGGCTATTTTTTTTGAAAAAATGCAGATATTTCTATAAATGATTGTTTTTCAAATTGTAGACAGGTCTGTCTATTCTACATTTAAATCGGGTTCTATTTCAACCTCGCTTTCAGGTGTCGATTTTGAGCGGTATAGTTTGATGTATAGCAGCAACGATAGTATGAAATAGACGCCTGATTGTATCCACATTGCCACATATTCGGTTTTTACATCTTGAAGCAGAGCGCCAGCGTTAGTCATTCGTACATAGCCGTTTATGCCGAAGGTTGATGGAAAAATGTACGAAAAGTATTTCCAAAATGCAGGTATGTTGCTGCCTGGCCACGAAATGCCTGAAATGAATAGCAGCGGCACTGAAATGAAGACGAACAGCAGGAAACACGATTCGCGGTCGCGTACAAAGTACGATATGCTGATGGCAAAAAATATCGATGCAAACAAGAATGGAACGATAAACATCGCTAAATCGAAAAAGTGCCAAAGCTGGTTGAAATCGAATAATTTTGGTACAATGCACAATACGTAAAATGCTATAAAGCAGTAGAATACAAAATAGGCTAAGCCTTTGCCTGTCAGTACATCTATTGGGCTGCCGTATTCATCGGTTAGCATTAGATTTTTTTTGCGACGGCGTTCGCGCTCAGTGCCGGCCATCATTGTTATGCCAAGCACAAGTGTTTGTTGCAAAACAAGTATCAGAACGCCCGGCAGCAGAAATGTTGAAAATCCGTTTTGCGAATTGAACATGGGAACATATTCATATTCAATAGGTTGTACTGACACTTCTTTTTGCCAATCGCTCAGTCCGGATAAGCGTTCGGCTTTAATGTCTTTGTTCATCTCAAGCGAAACCTCGGTGCAAGCGCTCAACAAGGCTTTGTAGTAGAGCAGGCCGCTCATATCGGCATAAATGTTGATAGGCGTTTGTCGGCCAGCGGCAAGGTCGTCGGTAAATTCGCGCGGAATTTGTATCACGCCGTACGCTTTGTGTGTTTTAATGCTGAGTTTTGCATTCTCCATATCACTACAATGGTCAACGATTTTGACATCGGGTGAGGCGTCAACATTGCGTATAAATTGGCGACTCAAAGTCGAATGATTTTCATCGACAACTACTGCCGGTACATCTCTAACTACCTCTTTACTATATAGATACATGTATAGAAGAGGATAGAGGAATGGAACTAAAACGAAGAAAACCAAAACACCTTCATCGACTATGAATTTTCGGGTTTCTTTATTCCAAATTGATATTACATTTTTTAAAAAATTCATAATCAGTGGTTTATGGTTCGTAGTGGTAGTTTAGCATTGTGTATTTAATTCGGTGCATATCGGTTAATGGCAATAGCACGAAAAGGAGGAGTACCAAATAGTTGGTAGCCGAATATTCCAACGGCCAACCATTAAGAACTTGGTCGACGTAGATTAGAAAATAGTGGCGCAAGGGAAATATGGTTGAAAGTGCTTGGATGGCAGGCGGCATCGCCATTACGGGGAACGAAAATCCGCAAATTGGGAACGATAAAACGCCGTACAATGTGGCAAGGCTGAGAGCCCATCGTAGCGACGGAATCAGTCCGCAAAGAAACAATGCCAAATTTTGCGATGCTACTACAAATAGCAGTCCGGCTAACATTATATGCCAAAAGGAACCGTTGTGAGGAAAGCCAAGGATGCCGTAAAGATATAGGTGGCAACTGAACATTATCAGCAAAAAAATGAGTGTGTAAGGCAGTAATTTGCCAAATAGGGCGAGCCAAATTTTGCCATCGGCAAGGCTGATCCATTGTTTCCCTGTGTCGTATTTTAGTTCGGTTTGAACGGAGAAGATTGTAACCAAAAAAATCATCAGCATCAGTACTGCTGGTAACATTGTGTTACTCAGATAAATAGAATAATTTATCCAAGGGTTTGAAATGGCGTGTGTTTCAATTTTTATTGGTTGTAAAAATCCCATTGCTTGGTCTGATGTGTATCCGCGCGCAAGCAGTGTTGTGCGTCCTGCCGCGCCCGACGCAAGTTCCGCCATCATCTTCATGTCGCGATAGATGAGTGAGGCGGGAATTAGGTACGAAGCGTTGGTGTAGAACGATATGCGAGGTTGCTCGCTACGCGAAGCCGCTCGTGTTGTGCCTTCCGGAATGTAGAAAAAACCGTAAATCAGCCCTTGCTGCATTGCTGTGCGTGCCTCGGCAAAATTTGAATATTGGTGTACAATTTCGGTTTGTTGAAAGGCATCGAGGTTGCGTAGTATTTGCCGCGATGTTGTGGTATTGTCGGCATCAACAGCGGCAATGGGCAAGTTCTCTGGCAATCCTTCATTCATAAGGGTTGTGAAGAAGATGAAGCACAAAATGGGCGCTCCAATCATACACATTAGGTATATCGGTCGTGATGCTATGCGCCGCATCTCACGCCTGATGAGTAATAATAATCTGTATTTCTGAGCACGCATTTTTTATTTAGGAATTAGGAGTTGGTCCCGATAGCTGTCGGAATTAGGATTTTTGAATTCTGCATTCTGAATCATCTGCTGTCTGTTGTCTATAATTACTTCTCAATCAGCACCGACATTCCCGGACGCAAGCCGTCAATTTTTTCGGTAGGAATGGCGCGCACTTCAAAGGTTTTCAGGTCGTATTGACCGGTGGCTTTTGTGGCTTTCCATGAAGGTGTTTGGGGACGAATCAAATGGTTATCTGTCGTTGGTTTTGTCACACTCACAGAACAATTCCGATTTCGTTCATCATATTTACAGTAGGCCACTTAACCAGCAGAGCTGGGCTCCTGACTATACCGACATTACTGTTGTTAAGGATTGGTGGAATAATAATGGTATCCCTGCCTTTATGTGGCATTGGAATGTGCCTATTAACAAAATGTATGCCCATAACTTCAACAGATATGCTTTCTATGTAAACGATGACTCAAAGGCAACAACAACCTTTGATGCGGAACAAGCTACCATCGATGGAACCTATGAGAATGGTATCATCAATCGCGATCTTGAAATCATTGCTGATTATTTCTTGGCTATGCAGGCTGAGGGAATTCCTGCAATTTGGCGCCCACTTCATGAGGCAGCAGGTAACACTAACCGTTATGAAGGTGGAATGGCTTGGTTCTGGTGGGGCAACAAAGGTGCTGAGGCTTATAAAAAGTTGTGGATATACATGTTTGATTACTTCAAGGCGAAAGGTGTAAATAATCTGATATGGGTTTGGACGTCTGAAACAGATGATCCAGATTGGTATCCTGGTGATGAATATGTTGATATCATTGGTACTGACTACTACGAGAACGATGCTTCACTATACCATGCTTCAATCCGCGACAAGATGGATGCTATTCTCAAAAT
>CALBPW010000157.1 GCA_937899145.1 uncultured Bacteroidota bacterium | reverse complement strand
CGAGTGCCGGATTTTCCTCAATTTCGCTTTTTATGCGCTGGTCGAGTTGCATAATAGGCACTTCCAACAACCGGATAACTTGTATCTGTTGCGGTGTAAGTTTCTGAATAAGTTTTTGTTGTAAACTTTGCTTCAGCATAGTAGTTCAACTTTTGCGGGGCTAAGATAGGCAATTTATTTAGGATTTAGCCCCGATAGTTATCGGGATTAGAAATCGGCGGCTGCAATTTTTGATTTTTCAACACTTGTCGCCTAATTTCCAACTCCAACATATAAAAACTTTTAGTGAATAATTGAAAAAAATATTATTTTTGACAAATCGTACTTTAAATCAAACTAATACTTTTCAAATGGAATCGAATAAGAAGATTATTGTGCCTTGGGACTTTACCGAAGTCGCTGAAAACGCATTGGCACATGCCGTAAAAATCGCAAAAGCGATTGAAAACGACATTACACTTCTGCACATTGTTAAAACTGATAAGGAGATTGATGAGGCACAGAAAAAACTTCAGCAAATAGCAGCTGATAATCAAACAAAAACATCAATCAGCACCGATGCTAAAGTTTTAGTTGGGTCGATATTTACAACCATTGGCGAGTTCACAAAGGACCGCGATGACATTAACCTTGTGATAATGGGCACGCATGGTATGAAGGGAATGCAAAAACTTACGGGCAGTTGGGCTCTGAAAGTTATTGTTAGCTCGTATGTGCCATTTGTTGTGGTGCAAGATGCTCCACAAGAAAACTCGTCGTTCGATAAGATTGTGTTCCCGGTTGATTTTAAGAACGAAAACCGCGAAAAATTGGTTTGGGCAATTTATTTTGGAAAAATTTTCAATTCAAAAATCTGCTTCATCAAACAAGACGTTCGCGACTCGGCATTGCTGAAAAAAGTAAACACAAATCTTTCGTTCGCAAAGAAATACCTTACAAAGTACGGGGTTGAGTACGAAATTGCCGATACTGCCGAAGGTGCTAATTTTGCTCAACAAACAATTGATTATGCACAAAAAATTGAGGCCGGTTTGATGCTGATAATGACAACAAAAGATATCGGTACTTTAGACTATGTGCTTGGTGTCAGTGAACAATACATTATTGCCAACACCTCGCGCATACCAGTTATGTGTGTCAATCCGCGCAAAAGCAATAACTTCTCCTTAGGGTCGCTGTATTGATTTATTGATGCGGTGTCCTGGCAGTTATATGAATGTTGAATCGTATAATCGGTTTGACATTTATTGTTAATTGTTCACATTGTTTTTTGTCGGATAATCGACATTGAAATGCAATCCGCGGCTTTCTTTGCGCTCAATTGCTTGACGTGTAATCAGATAACCAACGTTTATCATATTACGAAGTTCGCAAATGTCTTTTGTGGCTTCTACACGTTTAAATAGGTCTTCGGTTTCTTCGTAAAGCAAGTCGAGGCGCGTCCAAGCGCGGTGTAGGCGCAAATTGCTGCGTACAATGCCAACGTATGTGCTCATTATCTGCCCAACTTCTCTAATGTCTTGAGCTATAAGCACTTGCTCCTCATTCGTCATAGTCCCCTCATCGTTCCATTCAGGAATTTTTTCGTTAAACGAGTATTCATCAATATGTTCAAGACTATGTTTTGCGGCGGCATCGGCATAGACAACGGCCTCGATTAATGAGTTGGAAGCCAAGCGGTTACCACCATGCAATCCTGTGCACGAACATTCGCCAACAGCATAAAGGCGTTTTATGCTTGAGCAAGCGTTTAAGTCAACTTTAATTCCGCCACACATATAGTGCTGGCAAGGCACAACGGGAATATATTGTTTTGTGATATCAATGCCGATGCTTAAACATTTTGCGTAAATGTTTGGAAAATGATGTTTTGTTTCTTCCGGATTTTTGTGTGTTACATCTAAGCAAACGTGGTCAAGGGCATGAATCTTCATCTCTTTATCGATGGCGCGAGCCACAATGTCGCGCGGGGCGAGGCTCAAGCGGCTGTCGTATTTGTGCATAAACTCTTCGCCATTTGGCAAGCGTAAAATACCGCCATAGCCACGCATAGCCTCAGTTATAAGGTAGGCAGGGTGCGTCTCGCCCGGGTGGAAGAGTGCTGTTGGGTGAAATTGCACAAACTCCATATCTTGCACGGTTCCTTTGGCGCGGTAAACCATAGCAATGCCATCGCCGGTAGCAATGTTCGGATTGGTTGTTGAGGCGTAAACAGAGCCAATTCCGCCTGTTGCCATCAATGTTATTTTTGATAGGTAAGTATCGATTTTTTGTGTTCCGGGATTCAAAATATACGCTCCGAAACATTCAATGTCTGGTGTCCGGCGAGTTACCTCAATGCCTAAATGGTGTTGTGTGATAATTTCGACAGCAAAGTGATTTTCAAATATTTCGATGTTCGGATTGTTGCGTACGGCTTGCATCAGTCCGCGTTGGATTTCGGCGCCAGTGTCATCGGCGTGGTGTAGGATGCGAAATTCGGAGTGTCCGCCCTCGCGGTGCAGGTCGTACTCGCCGTCTTCGTTATGGTCGAAGTTGACGCCCCATTTCACCAACTCTTCAATTTGCGAAGGAGCATTGCGCACAACTTGTTCAACAGCAGCACGGTCGCTCAAGTGGTCGCCTGCAATCATTGTATCCTCAATATGCTTTTCAAAGTCGTCAACTTTGAGATTTGTAACCGACGCGATTCCGCCTTGAGCCTTGGCTGTATTGGCCTCCTCAAGAGTTGTTTTGCAAACAATTGCCACACGGCCTTTTCCTGCATTGGCCACCTTTAGCGCGTAACTCATACCTGCCACGCCCGAGCCAATCACCAAAAAATCGTATTTCTTTATCACAACAAAAAAAATTGTTAAACCGATTGCAAAAATACTCATTTAACAATGTGTTATTCTGCGAGAAATGCTGATTTTTGTTTCAAATTGTTACAACTCGAAAATTGATGGCTGGCATTTATATACATGTTCCGTTTTGCAAGCGCAAATGTGGTTATTGCGATTTTTACTCAATTGCGCGTACCGGTTTGATTCAGAGTTATTTATCGGCAATCGGAAAAGAATTGTTTTTGCGTCGGAATTATCTTGTTGGAGAAATTGTGCGGACGATTTATTTTGGTGGCGGAACACCGTCGCTTTTGCAACCGACTGATATTCAGCAAATAATAAATTCCATAAGAAATAATTTTGACATCTCGCCCGAAACTGAAATAACGATTGAGGCTAATCCTGACGATTTAACAGAAAATCACATTATGCAACTTGCTGAAACTGATGTGAATAGATTGAGCATTGGCATTCAATCGTTCGATGATGCGCAACTGCATTTTATGAATAGGCGGCACACTGCACAGCAAGCTATTGATGCTGTAAAATGTTGCCAAAAGCATGGCTTCAGCAATGTCAGCATCGATTTGATTTACGGTTTGCCACAAATGTCGATTGAACAATGGCGCCGGCAACTTAAAATCGCAGAAAGGCTTGGCGTTCAACATCTTTCGGCTTATCATTTAACTTACGAAGAAGGCACTGCTTTTGGACAAAAATTGAAAAAAAAGCAGATTACTGAAATATCGGAGGATGAAAGCCTTGCGCAATTTGAAATATTGACAGCGTGGGCGAAAACAGCGCAATTTGAACA